>CAZBFC010000103.1:0-6271 GCA_964491095.1 uncultured archaeon
GATAGCGAAGAGCAATTGAAGGAGATGATACGTACGGCCAAAGAATACGATGCCGATTACGTATTTGTAGGGACTTTGACGTTATCTGGGATGGGAAAGAGAATTTACTACGGTGTTTTGGAGAAACATTTTCCAGAACTCCTGCCAAAGTACAGGCAACTGTTCGATCAACCGGGTGAAAGTTACAACCGTTACCGAAGTAGGATAGAAAAAACTACGAAATCCATATGTGAAAAATTAGATGTAAAATACAGGATAATTTAATAATTATGTAATAAATTTTAATTTAATTGTATTGTTGTATCTAAGTCTGTACACCGTGTTCTTAGTGTAAACCTCGGGAACCAGCACTATTTCAAACTTATCGTTAATCATCTTCTTTTCAAGCCTAAAAACGGCATCAAAAAGTGTGGATATCAGCATCTCGTCCCTTCTGCTTTGAGCACCATCGATCAGCATGCCAAACAGCTTCTTCGTAGTTTTCATCATGTTCAAAAGGAAGTAGTACACCCTGTTGACGTTGTGGTACATGAGCAGTTCGGATAGGCATGATATGATCACACATGCCTTCTCAGCCCCCAAATGGCGAACGATGGAACTGATTTCGTTTAAGCTTAGGGGACTTATCACCTGATTAGACTCCGAATAGAATCCTAAGATCTTTGCCTTAAGTGAATAAGCCTGCGTTATCTTAGAAGGTATATTCGGATTTGACGAAACCCAGATAACACTCTCACAATTGGATGCCAGTCTCGCAAGTATGGAGTACCCTTCGATCCCCAGTTTAGCGATGATGAGAACTCTGCTTTCATCCAGTTCCACCGACACCATTTTACGGTATATCTATCAATTTAAATTATTTTTGGTTAATTCAGATTTAACTACAATATCAGTTTCCCGAAAATTCTGGATACACGATCTTTAAAGAACACAGTACGAAATCCTGATTGAATACGCAATTTTAAATCAATTGGTGTTACCGATGTAGCTGAAAGATTCTCTGGGGGGATAAATTTGAATCCAAAAGATTAATAATATTCGGGCACATAAATTGTAATAATGGTAAGCATGAGAGCATCCACTGGTATAAGAGAGTTGGACGACATCCTGAACGGCGGAATTCCAATCCCATCAGCCTTGCTCATTCTTGGAGATATAGGCACGGGAAAGAGTGTACTGTGTCAGCAGTTTATCTACGCTCAGGCCAGGGAAGGATTGGAATGTGTCTACTTCTGCATCGATCAGTCTCCCTACGATGTAAGGATGAACATGGCCAGCTTAGGCTGGGATCCAACAGAATTTGAAGAGAAGGGGCTAATCAAGTTCATCGATCTTTTCGTTGGGAGGGATGAACCATCAGATGAGAAGTATCAGGGGTATCCGAGAGATTTCGACGAACTCATATCCACACTCAAGGAGTACGTCATGCAATGTCAGAGATTCGTCATCGATTCCATATCATCGATAGCCTTTCTACACGGTGAAAAGAAGGCCTACGATCTGATCCAAAAGATCCACGGATGGATTTTAAAAACGAAGGGCATAGGAATAATAAACGCCGTAAGAGGTATGCATACCAAAACATTTGAGATCGCCATGCAGCAGGCACTTGGAAACGCTTTGGTACTAACCAAAAATGAGGCGGGCAGTATAACGCTGAGAGTTGCCAAAACTACCCGAACATCTCACAAGAAGGGTAAATTTAAACTCGAAATCAATGAAGCTGGAGTTAAGATCATACCATTCTGAACATTTTTTATAATATAACTGAGAGGCTGAAGTGTGAAGGTTCAGGTCGAGCTAACGAACAGGTGCAATCTAAACTGCGATTACTGTAACTATTGGAATGTCAAGCCTGTAGATCTACCTCTGCAGAAGTTCAAAGAAATCGTCGAGTCCTTCGATGCTGACAGGTTTATACTGTACGGTTTTGGAGAATCTACGATACATAGGGATTTCAACGAAATTCTGAGAATCGCCACGTCGAAAGCAGAGGTTTTGCTAGTAACGAACGGATTGAACGTAAGCAGGTTTGCAGATAAAATTGATATCCTAGCGATCTCCGTCAATCGACTCAACGGATCGATGAAATCGATGTTGAAGAGTCTAAAGGGTGACAGGCTCTACATCTCGGTGATACTCACAAAGGAAAACATATCCGAGTTTCCCGATACTGTAAGATGGTGCTGTGAAAATGATATAAATGTGATCGCGACAAACCTTATTCCGTATAGCGTGGAGATGTACGAAAAAACGCTCTTCGTAGAGATAAGCAAGAGGCCATTTGAAATTTGCAGAAGTATAATTGAAGACGTCGGTAAGTTCTTCAAAGAGGTTGCCAGGCTATCTCCCGAAGCTTTAAAGCTCTATAAAGATATCTTGAACGCCTTAGATGGATACGATCTGAACCTTAGCTACATATCCAAAAACTGGAGTAGGATCTTATTGGCCGAACGAGCGGAGTCTGTTTTAATTGATGCTAAAGAGATTGCCGATTCCTATGGTATCAAGCTCGATTTGCCTAGGATGTTCGCAGATGCAAAGGATAGACGTTGCCCGTATGAGGATTGTGTATTCGTAAGGGCGGACGGTAAATTGGCTCCATGCATGGAACTGGCATATACACATCCACTCTACCTGGAGTTTGAGAGGAAAATTGAGGAGTACACCACACACAACATCGACGATGTTTTCTTCAAAAAGAAGAGGAATTTGGATGAATTTCCGTGGTGCGGAGATTGCCAATTTGCTGATGGTTGTTGGTACATCGAAGAAAGCATGGACTGCTACGGAAACAAACCATCCTGCAGTCAATGCCTTTACAGTGTCGGGATTGCAAGGTGCCTTCTATAGTTACTGTCAAGATGAACTTACAGCGGGTAAAGGAAGCTAGGTAGGAAATCAAAAATAAAAAATTATGGGGTGTATAAGCTTTAAAGATGCTAAAGGAGAATCGTTTAGCGATGTTATACAAGGATAACAAGAATTGCAAGCTTATTGGAATACATCGAAGAGGTGTACAAAAGTAGAGAGAATAGTTGAGCTTTAGATTGCTCGAATTTAATCTAAGGCCAAATTTCTGCCAAGGCCCTAGCTTAAAACGTCAAGCATATCAAAAAAACTAGAAATAAATAAGAAGAGGGACAGGACATGCCCGGAGTAGGGGTAAGGAGAGCAATACTCTACATGATACTTGTTCTGCTGATACTTCTCTTGGTAGTTCTAATTCCCTACTTACCGGAGCTATTTCAGGAGCACAGGATGATATTGGTGGCTGAAAGGATCAAGCATGCAGATAACTATGTTGTACTCCACAATCTGAGTGAGTATCCGTACGTTGAGGAAGCGATAGCTAAAGGTAAGGCCCTGATTCCAAGGGATGATGACAGAACCATAAAATTCCTTATGATGCTTTCTCACAAACGTACAAACGTCATTAGAGTCGACGGAAATTACTACAGGATATCCTTGAGAGGTCCAAACGAATCTAGTCCTCCGTTAAAAATATTTTACCTTCCCTTACGTTAACTATTCCAAGCTTCTTTAAACCCTTGACGTGATAGTAGACGGTCTTCTGGCTCACATTTAGCATTTCAGAAAGTCTCCTAATGCTTATCCCGTTCGAATTAGATAGTATTTCGATTATCTGTCTCTTTCTATCCGATAGATGTAAACCGCTCAAATCTTCACCGATCGGAAACAACAACCTTCTGTTTCCAACCTTAATGCTACAGATCAGATTTTCTCTTTCGAGGAATTCTATATGATACCTGAGCGTGTTTCTGTTCAAGTTTGTAACCTTCTGAAGTTGGGTAACGGTTATTCCCGGATTGTTCTTGATGACTTCGAGTATCATCCGCCTTCTACGGTTGTCGAGGGCGTTTTTGAGTTTTAGAATTATAAACGGCAATACGATTATGAGAGAGAACAGCAATAAACGCAACCTTTCGTATATCACGTGAAGCTTGATCCAAAGAGGTAGTTCCCAGAAAGAAACCGGTATTTCATCCGGAGCATCGTTTTCAGCTATTCTCAAAGCATCTTCGTAGCTTATGTTAAGTGGCCTGATTTCAGCTGCTAAGGCAGGAAATATCAGAATAATCAGTACAAGTATTAATGCCAACGTTCTCATCCGCTAGAGTTGGACAAATACGACTTTAAATGGATTTCTTTTTTGTTAAATTGATCGATATCTACACTTATAATTTTTTGAAATTAATAATTTTAAACTTATGGTCAAAAGGTTTAGGTATAACATCACAGTAAATCGATCATGCAAAGGTACGCTTTAGCGATAATACTAGTTCTCTCCGTATGCATCGTGGGTTGTATGTTTAATAAACCCGTGAAGGGATCGGAAAGACACGAATTTGAGTACACCGTTGCGATCGATTTAGGTAATTATGTTGGCGATAGATCTATAGACGGTGGTCCCATCTACAACGTGACCCTTATTCTGCCCTATCCGTGCCTAAACGGAACTCCTTTGAAGCTTGAGAAACCTTCGAAACCAAAGGGTTGGAACGTTTCGATAGTCGATACGCCTTACGGCAAGATGCTAAAGATCGAAGCCGATGTCATCGAACCCGTCCATATGCCAGTAACGCCTATTCCGATAGAGCCAGGGGAAACTCCCAAAGAAATAGTAACGGCAAAGATGCCAGAACTGAACAATTTGAGAATTGAGGTTAGGGTAAACAGGAGCGTAAACACGTTGAGCCCGTTTGAAGAATACCGTTTGAATCCGAAAATCGATGTTAGAGAGATCGAATGCCCAGCTGAGGAGGAGGTTCATTACGATCCAAAGAAGCTAAAGTGCTACGAATTCAAAACTAAGATCTTTGCTAAGTACGATGGAAATACCGATGTACACATACACATATACATCTCACTTGAAGGTAGAAACACCTGGTTCAGCTACGGATGGACCGGAAATCAATTTCGTGAATGGATTGCAATAGAGCTCAACGGTTCCCAAAACGGCTGGATCGATGCGATCGGGCATGCGATGTGCGGTATGGGGAGATACAGGTGATAAAAATTGATCTTCTGTTATTTTTAACGCTTTGCAATAGTCTCTGCCACGATCGGATCATAAGAAAGTTGCAATACCTGATGCTCGTAATCAAGCGTTCCAGCCTCATGTATTTTCGATCTTTAAAAGTCGTATGGCAATTCTTCTCTGTGTGTTGGTAGTTTTAACGCCTCTCATCTGATTTTTAAACGGGATCTTTAATGCTACGCAATCGAATATTTGGATCCGCTGAGTTACGCTACAATCGTTTTAACGTCTCCGCCGCTTTACGATGTTTGCTATGCTGTATCAGGATGAAGATTTTAGCAAAATATAATTCTCAAAATATGGTCAGAAAGTTTAAATGTTAAAAAGAAAGCTGAAGATAATGATAAAGGTCAAAGATCTGACGAAGATGTACGGTAAGTTCAAAGCCCTTGATAGGTTAAACCTTGAAATCGAAGAGAATGAGGTTTTCGGATTTCTCGGCCCAAACGGAGCCGGAAAAACAACAACGATAAATCTGATGATGGGATTGCTGCAACCCACGTCTGGGAAGATAGAGATAGCCGGAATCGATGTTGTGAAGAATCCCCTTGAGGTTAAGAGGATCTGCGGATATCTACCCGAAAACGTTGGATTTTACGATCACATGACTGCCAGGCAGAATTTGTTGTACTTTTCGGAGTTCTACAAGATACCCAAAAGTGAGGCTATGAAGGTAATCGACGAACTGCTTGAATTGGTGGGAATTGCAGATGCAGCAGACAGGAAGGTCGGAAAGTTCAGCAAGGGCATGAAGCAACGCCTAGGTTTGGCTCAGGCACTACTAAATGATCCAAAGGTCGTATTTCTCGATGAACCCACATCGGGTTTAGATCCAAAGGGATCCGCAGACTTCAGGAAGATAGTTAAGGGTCTAAAGAGAGAGGGAAAAACGATCTTCTTCTCCTCTCACATACTTTCAGAGGTTAAGGAAGTATGCGAGACCGTGGGTATAATATCGAAGGGTAGACTCGTAACCAAAGGTAGTATCAGAGACCTAGCCAGAGATAGTTTCACGATAGTTGTTGAGACGGAACCGGAAGTAGATCGCTCCATTCTAAAGCAATTTGGAAAGGTTAGAGTCGAAGATTCAAGGGTGATCGTCAAAGCCGATAGGGACTGCAGAATCGAAATCTCCAAGGTCTTATTCCAAAGAGGGTACACGATCAAGGAGCTTCATCTGATCGAGCCAAGTCTGGAGGAGATATACTT
>CAZBFC010000104.1:0-7203 GCA_964491095.1 uncultured archaeon
ATTTTATACCCAAAAAATACAGTATCGAAAAAGCTACGACCATCGCTACAGCCATTGATACACCTACGGAACAAAATACACCCAAAACACCCAAATTTACGAGAGGAATTAACAAAGCTACACGCGATCCGACTATCAAACTCTGAAGGAACTGAAATTCGGCCCTACGAATGGCCACAAACGTCATACCCGTAATGGAAATGACCGATGCTATTCCAACGAAGGTGATGTAAATTAGAGAAACTTCCGCAGACTTCAGAATGTTCAATTTTGGAGAAATATATTCAGCAATAAATATAAATATAACAGATAAAAATATTGCAAAAGTCGTTGTAACTATAACCGATGAGCTGAATACTCTACTTCTATCCATCTCTGGAAAAAATCTGATCACAGAAAAATCGAAACCAAGTCTTGAAAGTATCACTATTAACGACATCGACGAGATTAAAGCTGTGGAGATTCCAACATCCTCCTTAGGATAGAGCTTAGCAGCAAGCATCCAGAAGATGAAGCCAAATCCCGCTGAGGTAAAGGATGTTAGCATTATGAAGAACGAATTTTTGTAGAGTGTATTCTTGGCCATCTGTTTCATTTAAGCCTCAACAGAGCGATGTATTTTTAAAGTTTATTCATTTGACGACGATATTCAGATTCAGGCTGAGTATCTTTCCTTCTATTGCATCCAATATTCTCTTCTCAGCAAATGTTCCAGCATAGTCTGTACAGTTTTTAGGCAATGGCGGGGCTTCATCTTTGAAAAGGAGGAACCACAGCTTAAACCTTCCCTTTTTATTTATCGAGAAGTTATAGAGCTTTTCCCACTGGGGTTTCCATTTCCCTTCCAATGAAATGTCCGTATGGTTTAAGGTAACGTTAAATCTATCAAGAAGATACATGTGCAAAATTTTAGTCTCATTCTTTCCTGATGTTTCGTTATAAACAAGCGTGGCGTTCACCAACCAGACTTCAACGATATAGTTTATGGTTCTATGTTCATGATTTGCTATTCCTACTATCACAGACGCTTTTTCACCAACTCTTAGCTCCATAGGGTATCCCTCAGCCTTTCCATTTGGGCCAAGTATGTAAAATTCTGTAAACCTCTCTCCCTGCTTGGGAGTAGCTACAACATAGACTAAAGCACCGACTGCAATAATTATTGCAAGTATCAAAACCACACTAAGTACCTTCTCAACTCTGCTCATACTTTTCCATTCGATACTTAGCTCAATCTTTGGAACAAACGGATTCTCAATCTTGAGCCTCCTACAAATTGCTAAAAGTGAAAACAACGTGTTGAATGCCGCCAGACTCATCAAGATCGGCGTTAATCTAATGCCAAACGGAGTATAGTTTAGAGCCAAACCTATTAAGGGAGATATCGCAATACTCATACCAAAAGAAAGAGCTAACCTCTCTATACCATCTAAATCATCCTGCTTTGGAAACAGAAATGAGATTAAGGAGTAACCTGGAAAAAAGAGTATAAATGGTAAACCTATGATTTTTCTAAGTATACTTTCAGGAAAGACGTAGATAATGAAAATTAGCGTAAAGGACAGCAATATTATGGAAATCAAATCCCACACTCGCCTTAAAGTCATACCCTAAAAACCATCGATCGATGATATAGAAGTATTTCGGTACATCATACACGTACGAGTATCATCAAATCACACACTTACTGCCCCATAGATTCTCTTCTCAGCACCACCTTTAATCCAAGGATAGATCGCATCATAAATAAACGCTATCTTCATCCCAACCAAAAATTCATACCATAAATACTTTAAAAATTTTTCTATAGATAATAAATGATACTTCTTATTGTGGTGATGATGATTCTTAAAACGACCTATGTACCCCATCATAACTTTTAATAAAAAATGATAACTTCGAATGAATTGTATCAATCAAAAAGTTTTATATACTCATGTTTAAGTCTATACACATAATCGAATGAGTAAAGTGTAAAATAACAGGTGATAACCATGATAATAATCAAGAGAATTACCCTAGCGATTCCAATTGTAATATTGCTCGCAGTTCCAGCCCTTGCAGCAACTGCATGGGTAGACACACCGATCCTTCAGGTGCCCATAGGCGGAAACGCTTCAACTGTGTTGTATATACAGCTTAACGCGACAGATTACATTAACGAAACGCATTGGGTCTGGATACTTGTTAAGAACACATCGACGTTAACGCTATCGGACAAGCTGAACGTCTCCGTGGTGGGATACCCGACGTATAAGAACAGCATCGGAGCGTACTACTTCCAGTTCACACCAACCGCTCCGGGAATATACAGCTTCACACTGAATATATCGACGAACAATACCAACCTCCCAAACGTTTATGATCTGTTTGCAATCGATGTTGACGATTATGTTTATCTCCCGAGCACGACAACAACTCCGAATGGAATAGCTATAATACTAAAACCAAATATCGTTACAGCTACCATATTCGGGGCCGCTATAATTCCAGAACTGGCAACATTCGCATTGGTTGGTTTGGGCTTAGCCGTTGTAACGAGAAAATTCAAATAAGGTATTGTTATTTTTATCATTATATAATGCTTCTACAAAGATCGTACCCGCAGATGAAAACGTATAAATCTGAGTTAAACAGATCGTTATCGAAGTTCCCGATTGGGTTGACGTTGAAGAGTTAGAGAAACAGGAAACCAGCACACCTTGCAAATGTCCTCGCTGGGAATCCTTGCATAGCGGGGAGGATTTCAAAATTGCTCAAAATAGTTTCTGATCTAACGAACATTATGCCTAAAACTATAACTATTGAGATCAATGCTAATTGAACGAAATGAAATACTGAGGCGACTTGTGGAATCAGTAGCTTTCGATAAAGAGGGTAGGTATAAGGCTAGTAGGATTTTTAAGATTTTTCCCAAACTTTGGTCAGAGAAATCTCAAAAAAGTATCTGAAGAGTGAAAATCCCGTTGTTGAATTGGACGAGAGTGGACTTTTGTTGGAAGAATGAAATTTTGATTGGTTAATTCTCGCAAGCTTATGCGGTAGGAGATTGTTCCATTTAAACAGATGGATAAAATCAAAAAGCAATGTTCTACACAGATCACTGGAATGTACTTACAGGCAAAGAATCCTCAAAAAATTAACCACATAAAACGCTTATTCTTAACCTTAAGGAACGATAAACATCTTTAGGAGTTCTCACTGTACAGTACCACTTCGATATCGGAGACTTTTGCTATTTCTTCGAAGTCGGAATCTCTGGTTATTATTTTATCTGCACCGTTAGCGATTGCGATACCTGCTATTAAGATGTCGAGGGCGTTAACTTCCCTACCTATTGCCATCAATTTTGCGGCTATGCTACTCGATTCTTCAGCAGCTTTAACATCGAACGGTAATATCTTAATCTCGGAAAAGAATCTTTTAAAGATTTTCTCTTCCCTCTTGCTCCTTTTTCTCTTCAATCCAGTCATTATCTCGTGATAAGTGATCGTGGTTATTGCCACCTCATCTTCATCGCTAACCAAGTCGTAAGTCGTGCTAACTCCTCTGAAGTAGTCTATAACGAAGCTCGTATCGAGTACGATCATACCCTAAACCTCGCCGATTTCCTCGCTTCTAAACACCTCTCAATCTCATCGAGAACATAACTATCCTTCAAAATCCCAAAATATTTCTTAATGTTGGTCATCTTCCTCCTCAGAAGCTTTTCTATAACATCGCTGAAACTTTCCCCTTCCCCCTTCATCTCCACTAGCTTCTCATACACCTCATCCCTTATCGAAATTGTCTTCATGCATTAATGTATACAAACACGAACATATAAAAGCTTATCACTAGTAGAAGAAAAAAGATAACAATTATTATTTTTTAAATTTACAATTATTATTTTAGCTCCTTTCGATCTATCCCATGCTTAAGCTTCAGTCATTTATAAAGTGATAAGAAGAAACTTAAGCTTAAAATTAAGATGTTTAAGCTCACATTGGAGGTCGTGCATGTTTTAATTTAGACCTATCCTGCTTTGCAATTGATTTTAATTCTCCTTTCGGCATGTTTCAATTATCATGCTAATTTTTGTGGTATACGATAATAATTTGTAAAGTGCCACGCGGTGAGGTGGAAAGATATGAAGTATTATTCTGAATCGGGCAATCTCTACATCAGATGAACGTGTTAAGGAGTAGATTTGAATGACGACATCTTCACTGATTTAAACGAGAAAGGAGAAATCATCGGTATTGAGATCTGACGAGTTTTGAAATTCTAAAGTTTTTAGACACGGCTAAAAAGATAAAGTAAAAAAGGCCGCGATAGAATGTGCGGCGGAGCAAGAGATGGGAGAATATGCGAAAGCTTAGATTCCTCAAAAGAAAAAATATAATACCTAAGAAAGAGTTGAGGAAACTCACTTGAGTTCAGAATGTGACGATTCTATCGGAGAGTGCTGAGAGATATTATAAACAGTTGCTTGTAAAACCTCGCTTTTCAAAGCGGGGATACGCAAGGGGGGTTGAGGAAGGTTTAAAATACTCGTTTGCTACAATAGTTGCAATTAAGGGGATGTTCCCCCCGTGAAGAAGGAAGTTCAGATTACAGTGGTAGCCCGCTTCTTAACGAGAGGAGCGGGATGGGGCTGTCGTGAGCCAGCCCTTAACTCCCATATGAAACCGTCTGCCGTTAAGGCGGGTGGAACGGGAGAAGCTCCGCACTTAGTGCGGGGTAGCTCGCAGCAGCATAAATAAGGTTAATATACCCATGTTTTTACATTATACTCTTATGAAAAAGCTTTGGCTGGATAGGATCACCGTAGATCCAAGGGTCATGGGAGGTCAACCGTGCATTAGAGGTTTGAGAATTCCCGTATCACTGATAGTTAGGTTGGTAGCGTCTGGAAAGACAATAAAAGAGATTCTAGAGGCTTATCCAGAGCTTGAGGAGGAAGATGTAAAGCAGGCTTTAGAGTATGCGGCTTGGGTAGTTTCGGAGAAGGTTTATGAGGTTCCTCGTTGATATGGCATTATCTCCAAAAACGGCTCAATTTTTGAGAGAATTAGGTTATGAAGCTATTAGAGCAAATGAAATCGGTTTAGCAAGAGCTACAGATGAAGAAATAATGAGGTATGCTATAGAAAATGATATGGTAATTGTTACAGCGGATCTCGATTTCGGTCATATACTTGCATATACTAGAGGTAATAAACCGTCCGTAATCATTTTCTGGTTAAAGGATCCTTCCCCAGAGAACGTTAACAAATTATTACACTCTGCCCTACCTCTTATAGAAGATCCATTAAGAAGAGGATCGATCGTCATAGTAGAAGACAGCAGAATCAGAGTTAGAGAGCTTCCGACAAGATAAACATTCTTTTCTACCTCTTTCTCCCATAACCCATCCCTGAACATTTCATAATCTCTTAAATCATTTTCCGTTAACTCAAGTTTTCTGATCTGATAACCTTTTCCAAGGTCTTTTTAATATCCGTGTGGCAAATATTCGCTGGCATCCAATATTTCTATTAAGACGGGCTTACCGTCCTTGCTGAAGTGGATTATCATGTTGCCGACCTCTTCAGCGTAATATATCTTCTCGTCTGATATCTCTATTAATAAAACGTCATCCTCCCGATTGTATTTAACCCGCATGCTCTCTCCTCGCTTTGATTTCTTTAATGAGTTCATCAACATTCTCATCCTCCAAAAACTTTTCTCTATCTTACGTGTAATCTCCTTCCCCTCTCTCAAACTGCTGTAGGAATCTGATCATACCAACTACTCCCAACTTCTCAGTCAGTACTTTCAAGCCATCCTTTCTTGATCTTCATTCAAACACCTAACGTGGTTGTCGATCACTAATCGCTCTATTCAATGGTTCGTGGTAGTGATACCATAATTAGTTTAAACCATACACAGCGATCAGTCACGACCACGTAATATTCATTATAACTACGAATTCTAAACAACAAATACAATTCTCTTTTCTATAGATAAGAATATATTTTTCATTATAGTGATTATGAAAACGATCGTTCGAGGTGTAGCAATACCTAAGCCCGATCGGGTTGACGTTCAAGGAATATGTTACTGGAATGCCGTCTATACTTCAAATTTCCGAAGACCGAGAAATCTTACGATATTACCCTTTTCGTCAAAAGAGATGACCTTTCGAATTTCAAGTTCAAGATCGAAAGCTGAAGCAAGATTCATATATTCTAACGACTGTTATTATAACGGAGGTTATAATAATGGCGATTATACCAAGAAGGGAGCTTGAGGAGACGTTGAGGGATTACAGGTGGCTACTCATATACGGTAGAAGAAAGACAGGAAAGACTTTCTATGTAAGAGAAAAGGCAGAATATGACAGATATCTCGTCGTTACGAGGAATAAAACTCTCATAGACATCGACAAGGGGGAAGAGTTTACTCAAAGAGAATTTCAGAGAATTCTACCGCTCCTAATTAAGGAGGAGAGGATTGTAATCGACGAATTTAATCGACTCGATGAACCGATATTCTCTGCTTTACAGGCTTTGAGTGGAAAAGGTAGAATAATTCTAATCACTTCGACTATGCACTACTTCAGAAATCTCATCAAGAGTCCGTTGCTCGGCCTTTTCGAGCTAAAAGAGGTTGGTTTGGTTGATCCGAGAGATGCCATAGCATTTGCACATCAACTGGGCTTGAAGGGGAAAGATTTGCTGGAGGTAGCGTGCATAGTTAGAGAGCCTTGGCTCGCTCAAAAGGTTGAAAGGTATAAGGAAAAAGTCTCATTCCACCTTAAAGAGGAGTTGAGAGTTTACGTCCCCTACTTGATCGGAGAGGTGTTTACCGAAGAAGATGTTGAGCTAACTACGAGGTATTCGGCGATATTAAGCGCTATAGCAAACGGAAAGGTGTACTCTTCGGAGATCTCAAACTATCTATTTTCGAGGGGTTTGATCGATAAGGACAATCCGGGGTTGATCTCCCAATACTTACGAAATCTCATCCAGATGGGACTGATCAAAGCTATAACGATTGAAGGAAGAAAGAGAAGAGCCTTTCAATACCGTCACGTATCGCCCATTACAGACTTTGCATATTATCTCAACGAAAAATATGGATTCTTCGAGGCGGATATGGATGAAACCAGGATTGGGGAGCTCTTTGCTGAAAGAATCCCCAAGTACATGGAATGGTTTTTTGAAGATCTGCTGGCTA
>CAZBFC010000105.1:0-6152 GCA_964491095.1 uncultured archaeon
GTGATGTCATCTCTAAGTAAATCTTCAAAACCTCTCACACCCTTAGGATTGCCCTTAGCCACTATGAAACCCTGCTCCCTGATGTAACCCTTAACCAAGACTACCTCACCCCTCAGGCCATACTTATATAAATATGGGATGTTGTACTCTCCAGTTTCCTCATCAAGCAGATGTGTTCCAGCGATGTCTGCTTCTCCCCTCTTAACAGCCATTATCCCTCCAGTTGAGCCGACGTTTATAACCTTAACCTGCATAGGTTTCCTTTTCTGCAAAATCTCAAGTAAGACGTCTATTCCAACACAGTGACTTCCTATGATCATTAAATCTGCCGGTTTGATTTCCCCAAAGAGTTTAACATCCACAACCTCACCCTCTTCCAAAAAGACCTTATTTTCGGGAATCTCTATGAATCCATCGGCTTCAGCCAAAGTCGATATCGCTCCAGAATAATCAGCAAACGGATATGCCATCAGACCATCCTTTCCTTCAACCAAGTTGACTGGCAGAAACTCCCTTCTCCCCATAGCCGAAAATACTTTGAATGGAATTCTCGCTTTAACGATCTTAGTTTCTTCTTCAGATATTCCGGCCATCCGCCTTATCAAAGGTGCGACGAATATCTCAAATATCATCAAAGCTGAAGTTGGATAGCCTGGAAGTCCAAATATCGGCTTTCCATTGGCTATGGCAATAACGGTTGGCTTTCCTGGTTTTACGGCAATTCCGTGAACTATGACTTCACCAAACTCTTCAATCACCCTGTAGATCATATCCCACACACCAGCTGAGGTTCCACCAGATAGAACTACGATATCCGCAATCTTTAAGCCTTCAGCGATCTTACTTCGAATCTCATCGGCGTTATCCCTTGCTATTCCCAAGATGATCGGGATTCCTCCGTTTTCGATGATGCCGGCACTTATAGTATACGCATTCACATCGTATATCTTTCCAAACTCCAATCTATCGCCGGGATTGACCAATTCGTTGCCGGTTGATATTACGGCAACTACAGGCTTCTTTACAACTTTAACACTTTTAAAGCCAGCTGAGGCTAAAACGCCAATTTCTCTAGCTGTAAGTCTTGTACCTTTCCTTACCAAAAGTTCTCCAGCCATGATATCTGAGCCTGCGGACATCACGTTCGCACCAGGCGGAACCGGTTTGTAGATGAACACCGTATCGTTCTCCCTGCTCGTGTATTCAACCATGACAACTGCATTTGCTCCCTTTGGAATTACAGCACCGGTAGAAATCTCAACGGCAGTCCCCCGCTTAACTTCAACGTTTGGAAGCTCGCCAGCCTCAACCTTGCCTACAACCTTCAAGGCAACAGGGTTGTCCTCCTCAGCACCAAAGGTATCCTCAGCCTTAACCGCATAGCCGTCCATCGTAGCCCTATCGAAGGGTGGAACATCCACGCTTGAGTAACAGTCTTCCGCCAAAACCCTTCCGTAAGCTTCGATTAGCGGAACATCTTCAACCTTTTGTTCGATTTTGAGCTTGCTGAATAACCTTTTCTTAGCCTCCTCAATCGATACAAGTTCTCTGAAGATCTTTCTCATAATCGTAAAACTTTCGGTGGATTTAAAGCTTGAGCGATGTTAGGTTTAGCCATTCCAAGCAAATAATTACAGATGTAGGTCAGCTTGCACAAACATCAGCAAGCGTTTGGGAGATTCCTTATAAGCAACAGTTCTATAAACTCAACGTAAATCGATTGGCATGGATCCATCTTTGGCTCTCTTTATCTCAATATTCCTAATTCTGCTTCTGATAAGGTTAAGGATAAACGTAAGTATAGCCATATTCGTAGGTGCCCTCATCTTGGGAATCCTTACCATCGGTTCTAACACCCTTGGAAGACTGTTTTCGGTTATTACGAGTTACCAGACTGTAAGATTGCTGATAATAGTTATCTCAGCTTTTACGTTGGGATTTTCAATGCAGGAGTTGGGATTGCTCAAAAGGCTGAGTGCAACGATCTCCGGTATCATCGGGAAGTTAAGCTTGGTGATCCTTCCAGCTATAGTGGGATTTCTTCCGATGCCTGGCGGAGCTTTGGTTTCTGCAATAATGCTCACAGATTTGGTGAGACATTACGAGGTTAAATCCGAAGAGGCGACGTTTGTAAATTACTGGTTCAGGCACCTCTGGGTTCCGATATGGCCTCTGTATCCGAGCTTCATTATCGGTGCGATGGTCGTTGAGGTTAACTACCTTAAAATTATTGAGGCATGCTATCCCGTCACAGTTGGAATGATCTTGGCCGGAATCGTATTTTTGCGAAAGTATATCCGCTCCTTCGCTAGATCGAGCACATCCAAATCTGAAATTGCGAGAAATTTGATCCTATCGCTCTACCCACTGATTATAGTTGTCGTATTCGCGATAATTCTGAGGATAGATTTGGTAATCACGTTGCCGTTTGCGGTGTTCATGCTCTACCTACACAAGAGACCCAATGCAGATAAAATCAAAAAAATTCTTAAAAGAACTTTAGATCCAAAAATCGTTATTCTGATATTTGCAGTGATGTTCTACAAGGATCTGATCGCGTACACACATTCCGCTCAGATATTTTTCAACCATCTCAATGAGTTGAACTTTCCGACACCAATTGCAGCCTTCTTGCTCACGTTTGTTGTTGGTTTTGCCGTAGGGATAGAGATAAGCTATTCCGCAATAGCCCTTCCTCTGCTTACAGCCTTCACGGGCATAGGAAGTAGCTTCGTTCCAAAAAATCTCATGCTTGTCTTTGGCGCTGGACTTCTAGGCGTTATGATGTCTCCTCTACATCTGTGCCTGATCTTGACCTCCGAGTACTATTCAGCAAATTTAGGTAACGTTTACAGGTACCTAATCCCGGCTGGGATAGTTCTCATGTCCGTCGTCTGGATCGCCTATCTGATCTGCTGATGCAGAAACATTAATTTGCAAGAGATTAGACTAAGATCCATGAAGCTTGAAAGATCAAAGCAGTTGTACGAAGAGGCCGTTAAACTGATGCCGGGAGGAGTGAGCTCCCCAGTTAGGGCGGTAAAGCCCTACCCATTCTACACGGCCTATGCAAAGGGATCAAAGATCGTGGATGTTGACGGAAATGAGTACATAGATTACTGTCTGGCATACGGTCCACTGATCTTGGGTCATGCTAATCCGGTAGTAAAGAAGGCGATCGCCGAGCAACTCGAAAAGGGTTGGCTTTACGGAACTCCCATAGAGCTAGAGATCGAATATGCCAAGCTGATCACAAAACTGTACAAGAGCATAGACATGGTCAGATTCGTTAACACTGGAAGTGAAGCTACGATGTCAGCTTTAAGGCTCGCTAGAGGATTCACCGGAAGAAACAAGATCGTGAAGATCGAGGGGAGTTTTCACGGAGCGCATGATGCCGTGCTCGTTAAGGCTGGAAGCGGAGCGACCACTCACGGAATACCGAACTCAGCCGGAGTTCCACCGGATTTCGTGAAAAATACTCTGCAGGTTCCGTTTAACGATGTGGAAGCATTGGCAGATGTAGTCGAAAAGAATAGGGACGATCTGGCCTGCGTTATAATGGAGCCAGTTATGGGTAACTCTGGCTTGATCTTGCCCGAAGAAGGCTATTTAAAGGAGGTCAGAAAGATCACAAGGGAGAACGACGTTCTGTTGATATTTGACGAAGTCATAACGGGCTTCAGACTGGCATTGGGAGGAGCGCAGGAGTATTACGGCGTTGAAGCTGACATAACTACCTTGGGCAAAATAGCCGGAGGTGGATTGCCGATCGGAATATTCGGTGGTAGAAGAGAGATAATGGAGCATGTTGCTCCTTCTGGCAGTGTTTATCAGGCCGGAACTTTCAGTGGAAACCCTCTAAGCCTAACAGCAGGCTATACAACGGTAAAGTTCATAATCGAGAACAACGTGCTCGAAAAGGTAAATAAGACAACGGAAGAGATCGCCAAGGGAATTGCTGATCAGATCGAAGACTCGAATTTGAACTACTCAATTGGTCACATTGCATCGATCTTCTGCATATACTTCGGCGAAACTCCGAAGAATTACGCTGATGCTTTAAAGCTCGATAAGGAGAAGTTCATCAAGTTCTTCTGGGAGCTGCTCAAAGAGGGTGTTTTCTTCCCTCCCTCTCAGTACGAATGCTGCTTCGTGAGTTACGCCCACACTGAGGAGGATGTTGAAAAGACCATCGAAGCTGTGGGGTTATGTCTGAGAAGGTTGTAGTTGGGACGAGGGGAAGCAAGCTAGCGTTGGCTCAGACTGAGAAGGTTGTAAAGAGGCTTAAGGAGGCTGGATACGAAGTTGAGATCAGGATAATCAAGAGTACCGGCGACATAATGAAGGACAGGCCGCTGTACGAGTTCAAGGGGATGGGAGCCTTCGTCAGAACGCTCGAGCTTGCGTTGATAGATGGCGAAATTGACATCGCCGTTCATAGCTACAAGGACATTCCGAGTGCGAGAGTTGAGGGTACATCCATCGCGGCCGTTCTGGAGAGAGACAGTCCGTGCGATGTCTTCATCGCGAGAGACGGCTCTACGCTTGAAGACATAAAGGAAGGAGCTGTCGTCGGAACCTCGAGCTTGAGGAGGAGAGCTCAGCTTAAATACTATAGGCCAGATTTGAGGTTTGAAAATCTGAGGGGAAACGTCGATACAAGGCTCAGAAAGCTAAGAGATGGCTTGTACGATGCGATAGTTTTGGCTGAAGCTGGGCTGATCAGGCTTGGATTGGCAGAAAAGATAAGGTATCAGAGATTACCACCGGAGATCTTCGTTCCACCGGCAAACCAAGGCATAATCGCGGTTGAAACTAGGAAAGGTGAGGAGGATCTGGTAGCCTTCATGAACGACAAAAGAACGGCATTAGAAGCTGAGGTTGAGAGGGCTGTGATAAGAGAACTCGGAATTGGTTGCGCAGTGCCGGCTGGGATTTACGCGAGGTATGAGGGGAAGGTCAGGCTGATATGTCAGATCCTATCTGTAGATGGAACCGAAGAGATAAGGGTTGAGGAGGAGTTGAATCCAAATACAGCCGTTGAAGAGGCAAAAGAGATTGCTAGAAATTTAAAGGATAGGATAAAGCACCTAATTCCGAAGTTTTAATAATCAGATTGGCTAAGCTTGGAATGGTGACCGGAAAGGTTTACATAGTCGGAGCCGGGCCAGGGGGCTTAGATCTGCTTACAAAGAAGGCTGAGAAAATCTTAAAGAAAGCTGACATCATCCTATACGATGAGCTCATTGGAGAAGATCTAAAGGAATTTTTGAAGCAAACTAAGGCTGAGCTCATAGACGTTGGCAAAAGGGCTGGAAAGCATAAGAAGAGACAGGAGGAAATAAACAGATTACTTGTCGAGTATGCAAGGCAGGGTAAAATCGTTGTCCGGCTTAAGGGTGGTGACCCCTTCGTCTTTGGGAGGGGAGGAGAGGAGGCGGAGTTCTTGGCTGAGCATGGAATTCCGTTCGAAGTTGTTCCGGGAATAACATCCGCAATCGCTGTTCCGGCTTATGCGGGGATCCCAATTACGCATAGAAAGTTCGATCCGGCCGTGGTCTTTATCACTGGAAGGGAAGCAAGGGAAAGACTGAATTGGGAGGCGTTGGCCAAGTTGAATGCTACGATAGTTATCCTGATGGGAGTTTCAACGCTGAGAAGGAACGTTGAAAGGTTGTTGAAGCATGGAAAGGATCCAAATACTCCCGTAGCGATAATAGAGAGGGGTTGCACAAAGGAGCAGAGGGTAATCGTAGCTCCGCTGAAAGATATAGCAGATGTGGCAGAAAGGGAGGGAGTTAGGGCTCCGGCTGTGATAGTCATTGGAGATGTTGTGAGATTGAGGGAAAAACTTGTTGAATTTATGAGGTTTGATTAGTATGCTGTCTGCCATAGCGGACATGATAAGGGTTGGTAAAAAGTTGGGACAGCTCAGACTTATAGATGGAGCTAGCGGAAACATGAGTTGCAGGATCGACGACTACATCATCATAACAAAAACCGGTGCCATTTTGGATGAGTTAACTCCCCAGGATTTCGTAACGCTCAAAGTAGGTGAGGAATGTAAGGAAGTATCAAGTGATCTGATAGTCCACAACGCCATATACAGCAAAACTGACTATAAAGCAGTTCTTCATTGCCATGGAATC
>CAZBFC010000106.1:0-1503 GCA_964491095.1 uncultured archaeon
ATGAGCACGAAGTACGCCGGATTGAGAAAGGGTAGGGTTAGGGTTTTGTTTGTCTACAGCTTTAGGATCACTTGAATCCCTCGATCATGAAGTATTCTCTCTTTGTCCAGCCGATTCTGTAAACGAATGGCATATCTTTTATCTGCATATCTCTAACCCACATCAGATCTCTGACCTTTGGCTTTAGACCAACCGATCTGAACATCTCAAGCATGATGTCCATATCCGCTCCCCCGTAGAAAGGTAAAGCTTTGTTCAATTCTCTTCTATAGTGAAATTGCTTAAACGGGTTTCTTCTTTCGTAAATTCCTATCAAAATCCTACCGACAAATTTTCTGATCCTCGTTCTCAAAGAACTGTCCATCCACTTTCCATCTATCACAACAACCTTATGCCTCGCAACCCTTGCCCATTCAGCCAAAGCTCTCTTTGGGTTTGGAAGTGTCCATATCAGATGTCTACAGATCACGGCATCAAAACTGTCATCTTTAAACGGCAAATTCTCGGCATCTCCCAATTTGAACTGAATTCTTAATCCTTTCTGCTCGGCTTTCTTTCTCGCAACACTGAGCATACTCTCTGAAATGTCCAACCCAACAACTTCATGTCCTAACTCTGCCAAAATCAAAGCTAAGAATCCTGTCCCTGTTCCGACATCTAAAATCATCATCTTCGAATCGAAAACGTCGCTTAAGATCGAACGCCAAACGTCGGGTAAACAAACATGCCCAGGACTTTTGTCGTAACTTTCTCCCCTAGAATTCCAATACTCCTTTATGAGCCTTTTGACATCCATCGCTGGCGGGATGGTATTACTGCTTAAATTTTTTATGATAATTCATGTGAAATATTTATTTTTAAGTATTAAAATAATTAATGATAAATATTTATTTTTATGCCAATTCGACGATCATTTTGGAAAATTTGATATACTTAATTATGATTGATCTGGCTAATAATAATAAAAGGTGATAAAATGGAGGATTTAGTTAACATCGTAAACCACGAAGCTTGGATTGAGCCTGGAGAAGGTAGAGCTTACCTCAAGTGGGGGCACTATCCCGAAGTTGATGGCAAGCTAGATCCGTTAAGTATAGTTAGAGCTTTTTCCGTTTCTGGTGGCGCTGTTAGACCAGTAATCGTTGGGCTTGATAAGGAATCTTCGGCTAAAGGTGGTTTATTCTTAGAATTCGATGAGGCTGAAGCTTTGGCTGTGGAGTACGATAGGGGTGTCTATACGCTTACCGAAGACAACAAGTGGATCTTTGGTAGGTCTATTCCGGCTAAATACAAGGTTAAGGAGAGAAGGCAGATTTTGGGCTTTGCAAAGGTCTATCTGAGTGATAAGATTGAGCCTTTGGGCTTGGAACTTGAGTTGATGCCAGATAAAATCGATGATGAGATTAGAGTTCAAATTATGTTTAGAGGTAGGCCGATCGCTGGAAAGATAAAACTCAGAAATGCTAACGGTGTTAAAGAATTCGATGCTGATGAAAACGGAGC
>CAZBFC010000107.1:0-1790 GCA_964491095.1 uncultured archaeon
AGGAGTTTAAGCTTAGAAGGTTTGATGTCCCCTCAGACTTCTCTTCAGCAAGCTATCTAATCGCTGCTGGGATTTTGGCTGGAAAGGTCGAACTCAAAAACATGTTTGAATCTAAGCAGGGTGATAAGAGAATCGTCGAAATAGTTAGAGAGATGGGTGGAAGGATAACATGGGATAAGGATAACGGCATCATAGTTGCCGAGAGTTCCGAGCTTGAGGGAATTGATGTTGATGCCGGAGATATCCCAGATTTGGTTCCAACCATAGCAGTTCTAGCTTCCGTTGCTAGAGGAAGAACGGTGATATACAATGCGGAGCATCTTAGACTTAAAGAGATAGATAGAATCGAGGGAATCTATCAGAATCTAAGGAGTTTAGGAATAGACGTTAAGAGGAGGGAGGATGGACTTGAGATAAAAGGAGGAGAAATCAAAGGGGGGATCGTGAACTCTTTCGGAGATCATAGGATGGCCTTAGCCTTCTCATTGCTTGGTTTAATTACCGAGAAAGGTGTTTTGATTAGGAATGCGGAGGTCGTTTCGGTTTCATATCCAGATTACTTCGAAGTTTTGAGAAAGCTTGGGGCTAAAATTGAAATCACCTAAAACCTACGGCTACTTCTTCCAAGCTCCAAGTAAACGTATATGGCTGAGCAGATTATAACTATCGCAAGTGCGTAGTTCTTAAAGGCGTTGACCAAGTTCTTATAGAATAGATACTCCTCCCCAAATGGCCCGATCGATCTCATCTCTGGTGCGTTGAGTATGAAGTACTTTCCAACTCCCCTTATAACTATGGGCTTACCCCCGATCATTATCGCCTGGGCTATTATATCCTTCTTTGTGATAAACCAAGGATCTGGGCCAGAGGCATCACCACCGGTGTATATTCTTCCATCCTCAATTTTAATGATTCTGTGCGTTATTGGAAGGTAAGAATCTGGCCTCTTGAACATGATTATATCTCCGACATGTGGATCGATGTGTATAGCTTGAACCAATATTATATCACCCCTCTTCATCGTCGGATACATGCTGTCTGAGATTACAACCGCCCAGAACAGCTTGTGGGTAAAGGCTAAGAGTAGGAGGAGAACTATGAACCCCAAGACTGCAAACGTTCTGAGAACGGGTTTTTCCCTTTTCTTGAACACCTCTACCCTCGACTGGACTATCCTCTTTCTTTCGCTCCTTTCGGATACGAGTCTGAATTTCTCCAAAAAGGAGAGCCGGTAACCTTTAACCCGAAAGTATGCGTAGATTATTATGAGCAGTGATATCAGGCTTATGAGTTCGACTATCATCTTAAAAGATTTAGCCGTAGAGCTTTAAAAGGGTTGTCGTTCCCGTGACCAAGAACCATACACCGAAGAGAACGTATATCGTGACCCAAACAGCCTTTAGAATCAACTGAGCCTTTCTGCCCCATATGTCCAAAGCTTTGTTAGAAGTTAACGAAACGAACGTTAGAGTTCATGTAGGATTATGAACAGCAGGAACCCAAAAGTATGATCAATGAATCCAACGGTGAGCCACAAATGATGATGAGTTGCAAAAACTTATGAGATGCTCATCACGTGTCCCTTCGCGGACTTCGCTTCAACAATTTCACTTCTAAGATCGAGATAGGCCAAGAACAATTCTAACCAAAATCCCAACGATCGATTTTACTATACCCATCGCTACGAAATCTCAACGGTGGCATGCCCAAAAGATATCACAACTCCTACAAACCTGTTTTTTCTTCCCTCAGCGATCGTAGCGGCGAAGAGTGACCGGGAGCCATGACTT
>CAZBFC010000108.1:0-3807 GCA_964491095.1 uncultured archaeon
GCTATAGTGACAAGTCAGGTGCTCGATGAGGGTATCGATGTGCCGGATGCCAACGTTGGTATACTAGTTAGTGGGACGGGCTCTTCACGAGAGTTCATCCAACGTCTGGGCAGACTTTTAAGACCCGCAAAAGATAAAGCTATCCTCTACGAGCTTATTTCAAAGGAAACAGGAGAAGTTAGGGTTGCAAGAAGGAGAAAGAAGGTCTTCAAGTCTTTACAACCTGAAAAGGAACGGGGGTAAAGCATAGCAATGCCAGGAAAAACGTGAATATTCCCAACAGCAATCTCTTCAAATCCAACGGAGTTTCATCATCAACGGGCTCTGGATGTGGATGCATAGCAAAGAAAAGGGTTATGAGTCCCCAGAACACCCAGATCGAATTCGAAACCTTGTATATGTAGCTGATTGCAAATCCCACAGATATCAGAACGATCGGCATGATCCTCGAAACTATCTCTGCTCTTTTTCCGATCATAGCCCTCATTATGTGTCCTCCATCAAGCTGTCCCACTGGAATCAAATTTAGGAAGGTTACAAACAACCCCACCCAGCCCGCAAACACCATGGGATGAATGAACCGCTCTTTATAGCCGACGAACTTCGCGAGCAGATCGAGGAGAGGTGGTGTACCAAGAAGTATCATCGTCTCTCCAATTTGAGCTGGCCTAAAAGGAATACTCAAGCCTATAAGGATCACGATGATCGATGCTACGATTCCAACCAACGGCCCAGCAACCCCAACATCGAACAACGCTCTTCTATTCGGAATAGGCCCTTTATGCTTTATTATTGCACCAAGCGTTCCGATTATCGTCGGAAACGGAATGAAGTACGGTAGGGATGTTCTCATCTTCCATCTCCTTGCGGCAAAGTAGTGTCCCATTTCATGACTTCCAAGGACGAACATCACAGCTAGAGAGAATAGAACTCCGTCCATAAGTCCAAACATCATAGATCCCATGAAAGTTGTAGAGAAAAATGTAGCGATCAGCAGAACGATATTTATCCATATCCTTTCCCTTTTTGCTTCTCTAATTTCCAAAACCAACTCCCCGTATCTCTCTCTAAATTCAACCGAATACTCTCCAGCCAACTGAGTTAAAAATAACTTTAATTCTTTACTTATCTCTCCTTTCGGATGAACGTAGAATCTAACTCCATCTTCAAGCTTTTCAACATCGTAAACTATAAATTCATCCTCAAGTCTTGATCTTATCTTCTCAATCTCCATGGACTTCAACCCATCCGTTTATGGCATTTACCTTAACGAATTCTCCAGATTTAATTATTTTGAATGGGTCGATTTCAAGCTTGTCCATGAGTGGAATTTCGGCTATTATCGCTCCAACTGCTATAATCGGCTCTGTTTCGACGTTAATTATTGCCTTCGGAGCCGTTCCTATCTTCTTCATTCTTAACAAGACGTAAGTTCCTACCGTTGATCCTCTCCCAGTTGGAAATACGAATATCTTTCCAGCAATGCACTCTCCACATATATCGCTGTCTTCAGCAACCACGATGCCAGTCTCAACATCAACATCCCCTAAGAATGAAAATTTCTTTCTGCTGACGATAGCCTCACCTTCCGCAATTCCCTTGGAGATAATTCTACCCTTAACTCTCATCAAATGCCCTCCTTAGACATTCGTAGGTTGAACCGAAGATTGCCTTCACTTTCCTTAGCTTTGGAAGATACGTTAACGCCTTTCCGGAATTTACCATTACACATTCAAACCTTTCAGTTGCTGGTGATACTACCATGCAGGTATCTCTAAAAACCTTTATACCTTTCGATTCAAGCTTTTTGACAACATCCCTTAGCTCGTTGTAAACTTTTCTCGATGTGAAAAGCCAGATAGGTCTTTTAGCTTTCTCAAATTTCTCAACAAATCTTGCTATCTCCAAAAGCTCGTTTTTTGATAGATGAGGGCAGCCCAACGCTATTAAATCAGGCTCACAATCTGACTTTATATCAAAGTTATCAACTTCGATCTTCTCATCTGGAATTTCAAAATCCTTCCACTCCGGTGTTTGATCGATTACGTGAAACATAGCGATGTTGCCAGTTGAAGCGAGCGAGGCACCGAGTTGCTTCAACTCATCATCATCAAGCTTTCTTTTAAACTTAAAAATGGGAATACCATCGATCTCACCACCAAGCTTATAACCGAGCAGCGAGGGGTTAACGTCACCCTTAACCTTAACCAAAATAGTTGGGGCTCGATTCTCTTTGATGTGCAATCCATAATAAGGTGTTTTTCCGATGATTGCAGAGGCAAGTGCACTGATCCCACTTTCCCTATTAGTCCTAGCTCCTATTACAGAATTGGCATAAACTACGGCTGAAGACTCAGACCAGGCAAGGTGATCACCAAACGAGGGTTTGTATATGTAGTATGGAGTGCAGGTAAGAACAGGCTCAGCACCCAAATCTTTTAGCGCTTCGATGACTTCAATCTGCTTTTTAACGAAATCCTCGTTGATTCCCATTTCTCTCCATCTTTCCAAGTCCATTCCAGCAGGATTTAGAGTAGTTTTAACACGAACCTTGGCTTTTAAATTTTTTAACCATTCCAAACCTTCCTCACCGATGTTCTTATATGAAATTCCAGAGATGTGAGCGGATTTTATGGGTATCAGTTTCTCGGCACCGAATATCTCACCTAAGGCTACCAATATCTCCATGCATTTTGCTATTGTTGGATTGTCGGATTCTAGCAGTCTTTCCTCATCTTTTGTTAGATGCATGAGTACTTGTTGCTTCTTTAAGATATAACGGTTTTCTACCTCTCCTACTTCTTTCAATCTCTTCGTCTATCTTATTTGCTAGAGGACAGTAGAGGTAGTGATAAACGGCTTCGCTTAAGGCATCCTTAATTGTATCTTTACCCGTTTTTATTTTTAATCTTTCTATTTTTTCTATTGAAATTCTTGTTTGAACTATTAAAAGCTTACCCATAGTTCTGCAATCGTCATAGATAAATATAAATTTTTATAAATTTGATCGAGTTCGCTCAAGTCTCAGCAACTCTTTTTTGATATCGATCCCGGCGCTGAATCCACCCAAACCGTTCTTTGCGACCACCCTATGGCATGGTATTACAATTGGTACTGGATTTTTCTTTAAAGCCTGTCCTATGGCCCTTGGAGAAGTTTTAAGCTTATCTGCAAGCTCCTTATATGTTACAACTTTGCCATAAGGTATTTTCCTAACTTCCTCCAAAACGATTTGAACAAAGCATGAGAGTTCGGCTAAATTAACATCGTAATGACTAAAATCGATTCTTTCACCTTTAAAGTACCTCTCCAAATCCAATTTGAGGGATCTGGCCGTATCGGTCTGAACGTTTTCATAGAGGGGATAGTCGTTGAACGTAATCCTAACTATCCTCTCATCCTTCAAAACTGCATTCACGAACTTGATCCATCGAACGCTTATGATTTCAAGCATCTTTACCAGCTATCTCCCTTATCCTTTCGATCCCACCTATCTGCTTTATGACTTCAGCGACGGATTTTGGCACAAGGTCTTCCCATCTCTCACCTTTGAGCATTCTTCTCCTTATTTCGGTTCCTTGATATTCGTTTCGGTTGTACATCTCGGTTGTCCTTACCTCAAATCCTGCCTCCTTGAAAAGCCTTATTACGAGGGGATTGTTTGAGAATACGACATCGAACGGTGGTACCATCGAACATACGTGAGAAACCCAAAGACTGTTTCTGTAGATGTCCTCAAGTGGTATTATATAAACCCTTTTCTTTAGCTCTGGATCTATCTCATCCAAAGCTCTCGAAACCATGAGA
>CAZBFC010000109.1:0-4611 GCA_964491095.1 uncultured archaeon
TTTCCAATTTTTTCCTTTATTTTTTTCATAAATAATATAAGAAAATTTAATAATTTTACATAAAAACAGAGGTGATGTTTATGCTGAAGAAGATAATCAAGAAGAAGAAGGAAGAAGAGGAAGTGGAGAAGAAGGAGGAAGAAAAAATTGAAAAGGAACTTGAAGAAGAAATTAAAAAAGAGAAAGAAGAATCTAAGGAAGAGTCAGATCTAACTACCAAGCTCATGGAAAGGATAAACGAAATTGAAAATAGATTGCCAAGGATAGATGTATCGATTGATAACCTAAAGAGGGAGCTTGACGATATCAAATCGAAGCTGCAAAAGATGGATGACACACTTAAGGATGTTATGGTTTTGTATGAGGTTGTTTCATCTCAGATTAATCCATTCATCTCCTCTTCCGGTATTATAGATGTTGGAGAGCTTAAGAAGAAGGTTGATAACCTTGAAAAAGATTTGAAGCTTATTATAAATATTGATTTAGATAAAATAATTGATGAAATTCTTTACGGGGAGGTGATGTGATTTGGAGGCAGTTGCAGATAACAGAAACATAATCAGGATAGATGAGCTTGACGATAATGAGCTTAAGGAATACTTAAACAAGTTCCGAGGAAGGATTCCATCGGTATTGCTGGATGATCTGTACAACAAGCTAAAGGGAAAGAACGTAACGAAGGAGCAGGTTGATAAGATAGTTAGAAAAATCGAAGAGAATCTAACGAATGCAAGAAAGATCGATGAGATCTTTAAGAAGCTAGAGAATATCGAATCTCTACTTAAGCAGAGAGTAAAGGAGCAGACTGAACAAACTTTGCAGGAGATCGAGAAACAATCCGAAGCTACGCAGTCATACGACGTTCAGAGGTTTCAGGAGGTACGACAACAACCTGAATCCTTCGCTCAAACTTCAGAGCAATCTTTACAGCCAAGACTGGAGATCATATCTACTTCACCAGAGCCACGGCTGAAGCAGATTCCGAACGATGCCAAGAGCATAATGATCCTACTGAAGTGGATCGAATTCATGATCGAGAGGGTTGGCTACGATGGTCTTGAGGATCTTTTAAACTACTACGTTGATATAAACTGGATAAGCGATAATGTCCTGTTCACCGTTCTTAGATACGCTAAAGGTATCAAGCTCTATCATGAAAGCTCGGACTGGAGACCAGTAGGTTATATGAACGTTCAAGATCACATAACATCGTTACTGTTCATAGAAGCTCTGAGAACTGGTAGATTCAACAGGGAGTTAGTGTTAGAGGTTGAGAGGGAGATATACAAGATAAAGAAGGAGGTAGCAGAGATCCATGGGGTTTAGCACAACTGCCGGCTTTGCGCTGCTCTTCATAGCTGGATTGATAGCCTTTGGAGTTGTGACGACCGTTGTTACTAGTGAAATTAAGGAAATAAATAAATTAATAAAATTTAAAAATAAAGAAGAAATTGAATTAAGAACATCTGATTTTGAAATAGTAAAAGTGACAGCTATAAATGTTACAACAACTACATATAATCTAACAGTAATAATAAACAACACAGGCTCAACAACATTCTACTGCACGAAGTTCACACTTTTGGTTGATGGAATCGTAATTAACGCTACATGTAACGTTTCGAAGCTTTATCCTCTTGAGTATGCGAAGTTTACAGCTGAGAACTTAAACGGTGCTGTTGGTAGTTCACATAGGCTAAAGGTGGTCTCGGACAACGGAATTGAGAGGTATGCGACGTTCGTTGTGAGGTGAGTGCTATGGCTGGCGAAAGTGCAGCTCACATGATACTCTTCATTGCGACAATACTCATCGCGAGTTCAGTTTCGGCGGTGATGATAGTTACCATAGAAAAGATGTCTATAGAAATAAAAAATCAGGGTGAATATATCAAAGATATATTGTCAACTGACTTTGAAATAATAAACGATCCCAAGATGATTCCGAATACAACCATAGGGGGCTATACGGCCTATGTGTTCTACATCAAAAATATCGGCGACACATCTTTCGCCTTTACAAACGAAACTATAACGGTTTTGATAGATGGTATGATAATTCCGAAGCAGAATGTAACTACGAGTCCCTCTGTTTTAAACCCTGGAGATGTTGGAGAGTTGGATATTATCACGACTCTAAGCCCTGGAAATCATAGAATTACCGTGATTCTTGAGAACGGTATATCCGATTCATTGGACTTCACGATATGAGGTGGTGAAACATGGCAAGGATATTCTCAGTTCAACTTGCGAACGATGAGTTCCACAAGAAGTTGGGAGGTGGAATTCCGGCCGGAACCATAGGTTTAATCAAGGGAGAGCATGGAAGCGGTAAGTCTATCGTTTGCCAGAGAATAACCTATGGCCTATTAAAGAACGATGTTTCGGTAACGTACATCTCAACGCAGCTTACGACAATCGATTTCATAAAGCAGATGTCGTCGTTGGGTTACGATATAGCTCGTGATATAATTCGAAGAAGATTGACGTTTATACCGGTCTATCCTCTACTGCAGGAGCCGAAAAAGAGGATGGATTACTCTGAAAAGCTTATGAATGCTAGGCAGTTATTTGAAAGCGATGTGATAATAATAGACTGCTTTTCATCGCTCATAAAGTTCGATATAAACCCAAATTCGGCGATTAGGCTCATGGGCTTCTTTAAAAGAATTTCCGCTCTTGGTAAGGCCATAATTTTGACCGCCTTGGAGGAAGAGCTAGAGAGGAATATAGCAGAAGAAGTAGAATCTGTATGTTCATTTATAGCAGAAACTACTATAAAGAAATTTGGAACAGATCTAAAGAATATAATGATTATAAAGAAATATAACTTGGCAGCAGGTCAGTACTCGAAGCAGATTGCGTTTAGGGTTGAGCCGAAGATAGGCTTAGTAGTTGAGATTGCGGCGGTAGCATGAAGGTCGTAAAGTCTGATACGCTAGAGGATGCTCTAAGAAGGAATCCTCACCTTAAGAGGTATATAGACGAATTTAAGAGGAAGGAGGGAGTAGTTCCGACCTTCGTCCCAGCTTTGAGTAGGGATATGAAATCTCTTCCAAGACCGAATCTGATCTATCCAGTCGGAGATCCAATATTCATCCACATATACACCGACAGAGAGGGAAACAAGCGATACATAGCGATAGAGCCAAGGCTTACACCAGATGAGGAGCCGAAGTATCAGGCTTTGATGGACAAGATGCTCGAATTGGCCCCCCAGGAAAAGATTCCAAAGGATGATGAAGAGCTAAGCCAACTCATAGATGCTCTCATGGATAAGATAGTTGAAATCGTACCTGAGAAGGTTCCTTTGGAAAAGAAAAGAAAGTTCTTAACGTTGGGTTTTGAAAAGTTGAAGCTTACCGAGGAGGAGGTTTACAAGTTTAGGTATCTAATAAAGAGGGATGTTATCGGTGTCGGTCCCCTTGAGCCGCTTATCAGAGACCCCTACATAGAGGATATCCACGTGATAGGCCCTCACAATACTCACATCGTTCACAAGATATTTGACATGCTCCCAACCAACATAGACTTCAAGGACGAGATATACATGGCCGAATATCTGAAGAACCTTGGAGAGAGAATCGGTAGGCCTGTAAGTGAGAGAAATCCGATCGTTGATGGATCGTTGCCCGATGGAAGCAGGATAAACATAATATTCAGTACAGACGTCAGCCTCAAGGGTCCATCGTTTACTATAAGAAAGTTCACTGCTGTTCCTCTTAGCATAACCCAGTTAATAGCTTGGGGCACACTCTCAGCTGAAATAGCCGCTTACCTATGGCTATGCTTGGAGTACGGTATGAGCATATGGGTTAGCGGTGAGACCGCAAGCGGTAAGACCACAACGCTCAACGCTATGATCCCATTCATCAAGCCACAGTCCAAGATATATACCGCTGAGGATACTCCAGAGGTTCAGGTTCCACATCCTGTCTGGCAGCAGCTCTGTACGAGGGAGAGAGGTACCGAAGGTAAGGTAGATCTGTTCGATCTGCTTAAGGCCGCTTTGAGAAGCAGACCCAACTACATCATAGTCGGTGAGATCAGAGGAAAGGAGGGTGCAGTAGCTTTTCAGGCTATGCAGACGGGACATCCGGTTTTGGCAACTTTCCATGCAGGTAGCGTTAAGAAGCTCATCCAGAGACTTACAGGTGAGCCGATAAACGTTCCGATTACGTTCATAGATAACCTCAACGTCGTTTTGATTCAGCAGGCGGTCTATAGAAAGGGTCAGTTTCTGAGGAGATGTCTGGTCGTTGAGGAGATCGAAGGTTACTATGAGGAGGTTGGAGGTGTTGTTACGAGGACGGTCTTCGAATGGGATGCCGTAACGGATAAGCACATCTTCAGGGGTTTATATAACTCGTACATATTGGAGAATAAGATAGCACAGACTGCCGGTTTCGAGGATCCAAGACAGATCTATGAGGAGATGTTTCTGAGGGCTAGAATCTTACAGAGAATGGTTGAACTCAAGATCTTCAACTATTACGAAGTTACGAAGATAATATGGTCCTTCTACAAGAAGGGGTTGCAGGGGTTGCCTTTCAAGTTGTGAGGTGATCGTGATGTACGTTTCAACTGAGAGGTATGTCAGGTTTGTATTACTTC
>CAZBFC010000110.1:0-3316 GCA_964491095.1 uncultured archaeon
ACATTGAGTCTGGCGTATCTTGCAACTACTTCCTGACTTAACGCAGCTCCCTTTCAATCCTCTTTACATTGAGTAATCCGCCGGATACTCGTTTAAGCTCTTCCACCACCCTTTCAATCCTCTTTACATTGAGTTAGTCGGTACTAACGTTACGTACGTCGGAATGGACAGCCTTTCAATCCTCTTTACATTGAGATCATCCATGTTAAAGTAATCGAATTGTCCGGCGATTTTAGCTTTCAATCCTCTTTACATTGAGTCTTACGCCGTTTCTACGTGATTTTCGTTTGTTATAAGTACTTTCAATCCTCTTTACATTGAGTGATATCTTCTTAATCAGCTCCTTTAACTCCCTTCTAACTCCCCTTTCAATCCTCTTTACATTGAGTGTTATACTCGAACATAGTTTAGGGTGGTAGGGGCTATATAATGGTTTCATTTTGGAGGTATCTTTCGAACATATATACTCAACCGAAACTCTTAAAAATTAAACCAAGCATTGTTCGAGGAAAATTTTATATACTACCAACCTACTTGTCCATTCACCCATTTTTATAATTCAAAATGTTCGAGAAGTCTAAAAATGTTGGAACATAGATTTAACCGATTATTCTTCGAAAATCTGATATTGTCTCTAATCTTTGATAAATCCATACCAAAATTAATACCTATTCAACTATCATAACCCGATAACTTTAAAATCAAACAATTAAATAACTTACATAATATAACTAAATTACGTAAAAAAAACTAACCAAAAATCATAATCGCATAAAAATAATTATGGTTATATCAACCTAGACCCAATGATGTTCGAAAGCGTTGTCAAAGTTCAACGTAAATGTTTTTACCAATTAAAAATCAAAGTTCTGTTATGAAAGTCTTGGTCGTTTATGATATAACGAATGATAGCCTCAGGAATAAAATAGCGGATATACTGAAAGATTTTGGTTTAGTAAGGATTCAAAAGAGTGCTTTCATAGGTTATCTGACAAGTGAAGAGAGAAAAGACTTAGAAAAGGTTTTATCTAGAAAGAATTTGGAAGCTAACGATAGAATAGATATTTTTCCGATTTGTGATAGAGATCTAAAGTTCCATTCCAGAATTAAGCATGATGGGATTTTCTATGGTGAGAACTGGGATTAGACTTTGGGTTAGGGATGTTGAAGAATACTTCTTCTGTCCGATGGTTTTCTACTTCTCAGTAGCTCTGGGAATGGAGACAGTCAAGGGTTACTGGGCAGATCTGGGTAAGGAAATTCAGCAGGGTGTGGAGTCTGTAATAGCGGAGAGATTTGAAATCTTTGCAAAGGAGTATGAGGTTGAGAGTGAGAGGTTGGGAGTTAGGGGTAAGATAGATTACATAATTAAAGATGGAAAGAGTCTTGCTCCCTTAGAAGTAAAATACAGCCACAGCTTAAAGCCGTGGTGGGTATATTCCGCTATTCTGTATGGAATACTGCTCGAAGATTCGATTGGTAAGCCCGTAAAAAGATGCTACGTCTTCCTGACAGAATCGAGCAGCATTAAGACCATAGATATTACCGACGAAAATCGAATCTTTGTTGAGAAAGCTGTTAAGGCTTGTTACGAAATCTTAAATGGCAAAACTCCTAAGCCTTCAAAATCAAAGTCATGCAGAAACTGCGACTTTAAGCACATATGTTCTGAATTTTAGAATAATTAATTATTTTAGAATAATTTTAGAGTATAATTAGTGAAAAGCACCAGCTCTCAGTCTTAAATATTTCAGGTTCCCTGATCATCAAGCGAAGAGAATCGCCCGAAGATATTCTAAAAACATTAAGAGAATACAGAGAAAAGAGAAGAAAGCGAATTGATTGAAATCGGCCTGGAGGACGAATTCGATGAAGATATTTCTTGATGCGGGCTATCTGATCTACTTAAATATCAATGTTCAAGACGATAGGATCGAAAAGCTCCTCGAGCAACTGCTAACAGATATTCCTGTAATCGACGAGGTACTTTACATTTCCAAAAATCCCTACGAGGAAACGATAAAGTTTTGTGGATGATGTGATCCTTCCTACTGCTGAGATCCTACCCATTGGACTTAAAGATTATCTCAAAGCCAATGAGAACATCTTAAAATACAACTTAAAGTTATCTATCTAGCAGTAATAGAAAACAACGGTTTTCAGGCCATAGTAACGGAGGACAAAGATTTTCAGAGAGTTCCCATAAGGGTTATTTAGAATGACTAAAGAAATTTCAGGTAGTGATGCAACGTTGTGTATGATTTAAATACTTCATTACCCTCTTTAGCAAATATATATTAAGTTATGACATTTTCAAGAAAATCAGTTAGCAATCAAAGAGCAAGCCAACAAACTCCTCTACGACCTTTCCAAAACCTGTAGTTTTTCCTCTACCTTTGGAACCTTCATAATCACATGCTATTAAAACCATCAAAAGATGTAGAAATTTTCTTGCAAACTCTCCGTGAAACTCACGCCAGATCTCATCTATCTTACTCTTAACCTTCACTTTAACCTTTGAAATTTTAATCGACCTTATAACATCGATTGTTTCGCTTGCAATACTCTCATCTAAGTACTTGGCTAAGATTCTCTCCAATTCGTCCAAGATATTATCGTTTGGTTTCGTAATAATCCTTTTATTTAAGTCTTCTAACCTTATTTTTACTCCCATCGCATGGTGATGGTATATTATCGGTGCTAAGAATATTAATTCTTCTCTCTTAGAAGATAAATCCCTCTCGAAGACTTTCCAAAAAACGTATGCAGAAATAAATTCGTGCCCGGGAAAGCTCAACTCTTCAACATTTTTCTGGTAGAAAACCTTGCCAATGTCGTGATAGATAATCATGTATTCTGCAAAATGTTCGTCTATGTTTAAATTCCTCCAAAGTCTGGTATCTCTAATCCTTTCAAACATTTCCAAACACGATTCGATGTGCTCTTCCAATGTCTGCTCAATTCCCTTCTTCTTGAAGGCGTAAATCATCTTTTACCACCAAACCCAAGTCTTCATTATATTCGACATCAGCAACAAAGGCGACAATCCTCTTCAACAAGATATACCTTGGACTTTTTAGAATCCACCTCTCCTTCAGCTCGTTCAAGCGTACGATCCCATCTTCGTTGACGTATAGGTATCCCAAAACGGTTAAAAACTTCACGGCACTAAAGGAAACTGGAATACAGTATTTGGATGTGAGATCGCTCAAGTCTTTCTCGTCTTTGCCAATAAACTCATCTGCAAATATTTTTGGCACTATGTTTACCTGATACTCATCTCTAACGAAACTACCTTCGAGGTTAATCAGTGTCT
>CAZBFC010000111.1:0-2832 GCA_964491095.1 uncultured archaeon
TGGGATTTCATTGCGAGGTGGAAGGGTTTAAGATCCTCTGATAATGTGTTCGAACTTTCATACAGTCTGGCTTTAGACTATCTGACTAAGATCGAGAATTTAAGACGTATTTTTTCGTCACAACTCGTTTTGTCTTGTTTAAGCTCCTCCCGTCATCCGCAAGTCCGGGAGGAGAAAGGTAGGTAGGAGGGGTGGGGGATGCAGGTTTGGATGCAGAGAGTAGTATTCGGGATGGAAATAAGAGCTTTTGGGTTAGAGGAGAGGGAGATTAGAGAAGTAGCAAACAGTGTAATCAAGGACTACAGCGAATGGGACATAAACGACATAAAGAGTGGCAGGAATGGACATATTGAGCTTTATCTGGAATACAACTACAAGGAAACTATCATAGATGGGGAACTTTTTGAAGGGATTAAGCATTTAGCTAAGACAATTGCGAAGGAAATCGAAGAACATCTAAAGATATACAAGGCTCAAAAGCGCTATTTTGAGATTTACAACAATTGCAACGGACATAACGGTAGAACTTCTGAGGCTAAGGAGATAATGAGAAAGGTCGGGATTCCTGTTATTTCCTAATTTTTCCGGGAGGTGCTGCAATTGGGTAAGAGAGCTTACATGAGGAGAAAGAGGAAGAAAACGGCGTTAGTATGTCCAGAATGTGGTTCGAGCGACATAAGCATAACACATACGGATTCCGAGGGCAATTTCTCACAAAAGCCTTTGATCTTCTGTCCACAATGCAACAAAAAGTTTTCAATTTTCAAATCTTAATTTTATTTTTGTAAAATTATAAGGAGGTGTTGGGTTTGAAGGTTAAGGAGGTTGTATATAGCAGGTTGTTCAACATTGGGGATTACAGCAACGAGAGGATAGGTTTCAAGGCAGAGATTGAAGATGGGGAGAATCCAGAGCAAGTTATAGGGCAACTGATGGAGAGAGTTCTGATAATTGAAGAAAGTCTAGCTCTTTACAGGGAATTACTCAGAAAGAGAGAAAACTATGAGCGTTGTGTGGAATCTTCTGAGAGAGATTTAGAAAGGGCCTATGAGAAGCTTGCGAAGCTTGAAGCTGAAAGGATCAAGTTGGATGAAGAGAAGGACGAAAGAGCAAGATGTAGGCTTATCTCAATTGAGGATGAGATTAAGGATACTCTTGAGAGAATAAAGACTATCAAGGAGAGTCTGAGAGGTTATGCACAAAAGCACAATGAAGCATTAAGGTTGCTGAGAGAAGTAAGAGAGCGAATTATAAGAGGAGAATTCCCAGAGTCGGTTGTAGAGCAATTCAAGGAAATTAATGCTGAGGAGATTATCAAGGAGGTCGAAGATCGAGTTTCAAAGTTGAAGCAAGAGCATAACATAGATGTCAATGAAGAATTCGAATTCTACGCTGATTAACTTCCTATTTTTTCCAGGAGGTGTTGAGGTTGGAGCAAACGGTTAAGGTTTTGGAGATAAAAAAGGAAGATATAGTATTCATTGAAAATTACAATAACACATTTGCAATCTGCAAATTGATTAAACAACTCTATGGAGAATTTAGAGATTATAAAGCAATTAAATTCAATGGGGAGATATACAAAAAGGTTGAGCGAGTAGATTATAATTTCAACGATGGTGTTTTTATTTTTGACAATAAAGTAGCTGTGGATAGATGTAAATTTGTTGATGCAGTAAATGTCTTAGCTTTACTAACAAACAGAGCAGGATACGATGAAGATTCAATACATGATCTGTTTTACCTATTTGATTATCAAGCTGAAATATTCATCAAAGAAGATGCAAATATTCAAGATGGGAGTCTAGTATTAGTGTTTTTCCCAAGCGATGCAACTCAATTATTACCCAAATATTTTGCAATGATTGCACCAGTTACTTTTGAGGAGGTCAGAAAGGTAGCTGAGATCCAGATAAAGATAACGCAAGATGAAGATGATTGGTTCGAGGAGGTCGATTCTGATGGCGATTAAGCTGGTTATCAATCCTGAATACAAGGTTAAGACTGGAAAACCGGAATACAATCACGAAAGGACGGTTATTCAGCTTGGAGATGTGATTTACGAGTTCTGCGATGAATGCGGAGTAGTTTGGATCCGCAAGGAGGAATAACGATGAGAAGGCTTTATTTATTAAAATATCATGATTATATTTCTTTTATTATTGATAAATTATTAGATCGATTGTACTCTTTGCTCAGGAAGGCAGAGGATGATCTAACTTGCAAGGCGATAAAGCATATAATTCACTTGCTGGAAGAGGAAAAGAGAAATCTCTGGTTTTCTACGATATGCAAAAAGATATTTAACGATCATAAAATCGGAATCACGGACTTAGATAAAGTTATAGTTCTCGATGGGGAGATTAAAGCCTTGATAGAATACAAGTTCCGAAAGGAGGATTTTGAAAGAAGCATACCTGTTAATGCGTTCCAATTCATAACATTACAGGAACTATCAAAGTTATCCGGTATACCATTGTATTATATAGTGGAGATAGGAGAATATGGTGATAAATGGTTCAGGATCTTCAAAGTAGATCCAGATAAAAGATACAAGGTTAAGAGATGTGGCAATGGCGATGCGAAAGATACATATTCATTAATAAATCTTAATAATACTATTTTAATGAATGAGTTGGAATTTAAAAGTTGGTTAAGGGAGGTCATGACAAATTGATATAGTTAAGTTTTAGCCTCCCCCGAGAATTAATGTGGGAAGGCGACCTTCAGGTAGGATCAACTTTTGTCTCAGAATTGATAGGCAATTATACGAGAGATTGTGAGGAAATAAGCGAAGCTACTAACACTTTTATAGCCGATCTTTTAGAACCG
>CAZBFC010000112.1:0-2898 GCA_964491095.1 uncultured archaeon
GCGGTTATGCTCAGAAACTTTCCGAGAATTAAATCCAAACTCCTTATGGGTGTCGAAAGGATTAATTCGAGCGTTCCTTCTTCCCTTTCCCTCGCAATCGAGCTTGAAGACAGAATTAGTCCCAGAATCTGAATTATCACACCTACAATGGCCGGAGCTATGAAATCGATCAACCTAGTCTTCGTCGTAAAGATGTATCGCTGCTCTACATCTATTCCACCGTTCATCTCCTTTGAAATCCTGTACGCGATTCTCTGAATGTAGTTGAGAGCGGTAACAGCGACGTTAAAGTTCGATTCATCCACAAGCACTATCAAACTGGCGTTCCCATTTAAAAAGTTATTATGAAAGCCTTTGGGGATGTGCAACGCCACCGAAATCTTTCCGTTCTTTATCATCTCCCTTGCCTCGCTCTCGGTTGCAAGCCAGTCCTGTACATCCAGCACATCGCTCGATGCAATCAGGGAAATCAGCTGTTTTGATATTCTGCTCGAATCGTCATATATGACCGCTGTAGGAACATCCTTGATCTCCCCGGAAAACGCGTAACCGAAGACTGATATGAGAACTATCGGCTGAATTATCAGGATTGCGAGGAGTCTTCTTTCTCTAATGATAACCTTAAGCTCCTTCTTAAATACCGCAAGAACCTCGTTAAACCCCATATTATTCTCCTCCAATAAGCCTCATAAAAGCGTCCTCAAGTGTCAGTCTTTTTGTTTCAGCTCTGAATACAGATATTCCTTCCTTTTTAAGCTCTTCAATAACCGTAGGCACGCTTTTGGCGGCGTCATCCACGATGACGTGAAGGACACCATTGAGCTTAGCTCTGTATCCCCTATCCTTTAGCACCTTTGCCGACTTCACGTCGTTTGATGTCCGAAGCTCTACGATTTCTCCACCGAGAGCTATCTTGCAAAACGCAAGGAATATTCTCCCGTATGGGTAATGAGGGGAGACTGGAACATCTTAGAAAGGATCAGGGATGCTATAATGGAAGCAAGAGAGGAGATCGTAATAGTTTCCGCAAAACCCGAGCTCGTTCTTTCGGTTGCTAAAGAGCTAAAAAGAGCCAAGAAAAGAACTGTGTGCATCCTTGTAAGGAGAGACAAGAAGCTCATAAAAGAACTTTTCAGGTTCGTCGAGTTCAGAGAATTCGTAGAGATAGATCAGTTTATTGAAAGCTACGTCAAAGGGATAGTTGAGGATGGAGTCAGAGTTAGAATTGAAGGTATTTTCATATTCAATGCCAGGAAATCCATTATAGTTATAGAGGAAGAAGGCTAGGTTTGCTCATCACACTTCCCATTGTAGCGTTCATGCAGAGAGCCGTGATAGAAACGATAATAATGGAAAAAACGAGAACTTTGACTTTATGAGCATTAAGATCACTTTAAAAAAAGCGTAGGGTAATCAAAAAACGATCGAAAGTTGTTAATTCAGTTTTATGCAACGTGAGACATGGAACCCTTGAAGGATGTGTTCTTCTGGGCAACGATAGCAACTGCTACCATAGTCTTGGAGATAGTTGTGTTCATATCGAGGAGAAAGCATAGAAGGCTTGTCTACGCCATATCGGGAATATCGGCGATAATCCTTTTCGAAGTTCCTCGTTTCATCATCCCTCTACTCCCTCAACCGACCATCGGCTTAAATTCAAACGTAGCCAAGATTCTTGGCGGAGTAATATTCGCCGTCGGGATGTTTATAATGATTGCAGCTTTTATACAGTTGATGAAGGCTAAGAGGGAAGGCTGGAAGTTGCAGACGGACGGAGTTTACAGGATAGTTAGACATCCGATGTACCTGGGGGATGTACTCTGGGCCTTAGGATGGAGCATACTTTTCAACGCTTTATATGCCTTGGCTCTTACTCCTCTCTGGCTTTTCCTCAGATATTCACTCGCAGTTCTTGAAGAGGAAAAACTAATCGAGAAGTACGGAGAAATCTACGAGATGTATATGCAAAAGGTTCGTAAGAGGATAGTACCATACATTATCTGACCCTGCTAATTCACTATGAAAAGCCAATGATGGAAGTCATACCGTTTTAAGGGCTGAATACGTTATTATTTAAATTATAATAAAATTTAAATATTAATTTATTTATTTTTAATAGAAATATATTCGTTAAAATCGACCCAAAGGTTGGACTTTACACTCTATCCAAAGAAATGGAGGAAGGAATTAGCATAGAAGTGTTTATTCGCAAACTCATAGCACAATCGCTCGGAGAAAAGCGAAACTTATTACCGTTCAGATTCCTAAAGATCAGTAGATGGTGGTATAAGGATGATGAAACTTTTTTGAACTTCATTACGGTATACAACTTGGGGAAAGAAACGTTGAGGCTGTTAAGACAATTCTGCAGAAGGCTGAATTGAAAAGAAAACTTTTCAAAAAATAGAAAGAATGCCCAAACTTGCGGAAAGTACTAAAATTCCAGCAATCAGAACCCCAATAGATATAAAAATTAAAGATTTCATTTTGTTTAGCCTTAAAAGGAAAGCTAAAAGACTTCCAGACCACGCACCGGTCATCGGCAGTGGAATCGCAACGAACATCAATAGGCCAAGATAGCCGTATCTTTCAACAATCCTTCTCTTTCTCTCTATCCTCTCAACCACCTTAAGGTATATCCTCGCCAGAGGTTCCCATCTAATTACGATCCTATCGATCCTGTCCAAAAACATGAGCAGAAAGGGAATCGGCAGTAGATTCCCCAATACCGCAAGCAGAAAGGCTTCTACGGGTGGCAATCCCAAGTAGATCGCGAGCGGGATTCCTCCCCTGAGCTCTGAAAACGGCATCGCTGAAACTACCAGCACCTCAAGCCAGTTCAAGCCTCTCAACCCCTTTGACAAGCCAATACATCAACCTGTTGAACGGAACATCTAT
>CAZBFC010000113.1:0-1693 GCA_964491095.1 uncultured archaeon
GAACATCGCTGAATATGCCATACTACGCCAAGCATAATAGCCTGCAATGAATCCCAAAAAGAAACATGAAAGGAAGATCGTTGGGAAGTATATACGGGATATAGCAAGTTTGAAGTCATCTATACATTCTTCTTTGGATCTCATCAATTCTCTCCTCCAACTCCTTTATGTAAACAGATAACTTCTCTTCGAACCTCTTTTCTAAGTCGTCTGCATTTGCGGCGATCATTCTCTTCGTACTTTCAAGTTCTTCAACGGTTTTTCTCATCCTAAACATCATGCTAAGAAGTAGAGTTCCCAGTGAAAACGTTAAAAGGAACGCAAAGAAAACAACTGCAAGATCTACATCACTACGAACCAATGATAGCCATCGATAAGTTAACAAGACCGCAGAAACCATCATCAGAATACTTAGTACTACTTCTCTTGTATCCATCGAACTAATGTTGAGACAATATTATATAACCTTGTCGATATACGTTAGGCGAAAACTCTGATGATTTCACCCATCCCCTTGCTTCTTCCCTCTCTGAATATGAACTTCTGTCCCTCGTAGACGAACTGCGGATGATATTTGAATCTAATTCTAACTCTTCCCCTATCCCCAGCCTTCATATATTCTCTATCCATATCTTCAAACACCACCGCTTCGGAAATAGTTTCAATGTGAATAACTGGCTCATAGCCTCTTTTAATTCGGGTTGGATGGCTAAAGACGTAAACGTCAGCCTCAAACTCCCAGACTGCCTGAGGCTCCTTCTTTGTTAAAACCATACCTCTCCTAAGTTCGTCGTATCTTACGCCCTTCAATGCGATACCTACGATGTCTCCAGCCTCAGCTTTGCTAACCCTGTAGTAGTGCATCTCCATGCTCTGAACTTTAACACGTCTAAAGCTACCATCCTGAAATGGGCCTATGTAAACCTCCTCACCTTCCATAATTTCTCCAGACTTTATGCTACCGCTTACAACAGTTCCAACGCCGGTTATCCTATATATGCGATCGATGTACATCAGGAAATCGTTGCCCTTCGTTCCCCTTTTTGGAAGTCTGTAAAGCAGGTTCTCAAGCAGATCGTAACCTTCGAGTGTTATTGCGGATGTTCTGATTATAGGAACTACTAACCCTCTGCTTATAAGCTTTGAAGCTTTTTTAACATCTTCAGAGTTTCTAACTACAAATGGAATTCTACCAACCGTCTTGAGTAACTTGGATATCTGCCTTATAACTTCTTCAACCCTCTCAGCGGGAACCATATCTATCTTTGTAATAACGATTATTACCGGAAGATCCATCGCAAGCAAAATACCCAAATGTTCCTTCGTAGTTCTCATAACACCGTCGTTTGCTGCAACCACCAAAAGTCCGTAATCTATCTTCTGTCCCAACAAACCCCTGATCGTAGTTCTGAGCCACGGTTCATGTCCAACCGTATCAACGAATGAGATAAGCTTATCGGCATTCTCAACGACCCAAGCTCTTTCATTCTTACTTAAAGGATTTTTAAGCTTGATCGGCTTCCCGTCTTTGAATCCAAATACGGCAAAGCTTAGATCAGCACTTAAACCTCTCTCAATCTCATGCTTTAAAACGTCTAAATATATTCGAGTGGCTCCGTCCCCATCGTCAGGCTTTCCGGTAATCAAACATCCCACAAGCGTCGATTTACCATGATCGACATGTCCGGCTGTT
>CAZBFC010000114.1:0-2534 GCA_964491095.1 uncultured archaeon
GCCTTTGAGTGTTAGCGTTGATAGGCTTGTTGGAACGATAGATATCGAGAAAGCTCTTAAAGAGGGAATAAAAGCTCTACAGCCGGGGATATTGGCCGAAGCTAACAGAAACATCCTGTACATCGATGAGGTAAATCTGCTCGATGACTACATAGCCGACATATTGCTCGATGCGGCTGCGATGGGATGGAATGTGATCGAAAGGGAGGGTGTGAGCTTAAAACATCCATCCCGTTTCATCTTGGTCGGTAGTATGAATCCCGAGGAAGGTGAACTTAGACCCCAAATTCTGGATAGATTTGGTCTTTACGTTCAGATAGAGGCTGTAAAGGATGTGGAGCAGAGGATGGAGATCGTTAGAAGGGTTGAGGAATTTCAGGCGGATCCAATAGCCTTTAGAAGGAAGTTTGAGAAGGAGCAGAGAAGGCTTAGGGAGAGGATTGAAAGGGCTAGAGAGATCGTCAATAGGGTTGAGATTGACGATGATCTGCTGAAGCTTCTGGTTAAGGCTATCGTGGATATGGGAATAAAAACCCATAGGGCTGAGATCGTCACAGTCAGAACGGCCAAAGCAATTGCAGCTTTGGATGGCAGAAAGAGGGTAAGTTTTGAAGATCTAAAGAAGGCGATGGAACTTTCTTTGCCTCATAGACTTAAGGATAAGCCTTTCGATTCGATTAAGCCTCCAACCATCGAAAGCAAGACAAATGAAGGTAACTTCAAAGAAAACAGTAAGTCGCATAATGCCAGTGTTAACTCAAACATTGGAAACTCCAGCATCGAAGCTGGGATAAGCGATGTAGATGTTGAGATACCTAAAGGGGATAATTTCAAAGCTGAAAGATCATTTAGAGGTTCAAGGGATGAGAAGGCGATCGTTATTGGTCAATCCCATGGATATCCGATTTCAAGCGTGCCTTCTGATAGACTCATCGATGTTGATCTGATTGCGACGATTCGTTCAGCTTTGGCGAACGGTAGAAGGGAGATAAAGCCCGAAGATATCAGGGTTAGGGTTAGAAAGACCAGATTGCCAAGACTTACCGTTATCTTGCTCGATGCTAGCGGATCGATGGTGGCTATGAGAAGGATCGCAATTGCGAAGGGTATAGCGAAGAGGTTGATCGAAAACAGCTATATCAAGAGGGACTTTCTATCGCTTATTACGTTTAGAGGTTACTCTGCTGAAATTCTGGTTCCTCCGACGAAGAACTATTCCAAAGTCATGTCAGCTTTGCATGGAGTCAAAGTTGGAGGAAGAACACCCCTATCATCAGCCCTTCTCAATCTGCTACAGCTATCGAGGGCTTTCAGGCTTAAAAATAAGAATTCGGTAGTTAAAGCGATTTTAATTACGGATGGAAAGGCGAACACACCTTTAAGGCTGAAATCGATAAAGGATGAAATGATTACGCTGGCCAAAGCGATTAGGAGGAACGAGATCAAACTTGAAATTTACGATACGAGAAGTAAGGCCATAGATCCAGCCCCATCTTACATAGATCTATTGACCGAAATTCTAAATGCGAAGGTTTACAGAGCTTAGAATGATGCAAAATGGTAGAGGGTTTGGATAGGTACAGGAAGATACTGAATGGAGAAGCGGTCGCAAAGTTTCAAGTAGCTAGAAGGATCCCCGTTGACGATGAGCCCAAAGACTTAGATGAGATGCTGAAGTTGCATTCCAAGCTAAAGAAAGAGTTCAGGCGAAGTCTTGACGATGTCGATTTACTAAAGGAGAAACCTGTGAAATTTTCCTTCCTTCATCTTAAGGTGAACATACTCAAGGAGATGTTGAGAAACTGCAACTTCTGCGAAAGGAGATGTGGCGTAAATAGATATGAAAGGTATGGTTTCTGTAAATGCGGTGTAAGGAGTTACTATTCATCGGAGTTTCTGCACGTTGGGGAGGAACCGGAACTAATTCCATCCCATACGATATTCTTCAACAGATGTACGTTTTCATGTGTATTCTGCCAGAACTACACCATAGTTCACCGCGATGACTATGTGGTTGACCCGAAGAATCTCGCCAAGAGGATCGATATTAGGTTCAGGCAGGGCAGTAGGAATGTGAACTTCGTCGGCGGTAATCCAGATCAGCATGCCCATACCATTCTGGAGATCCTTAGCCACGTTGAATCGAACGTTCCGGTAGTCTGGAACTCGAACATGTATCACTCCACAGAGCTTGCTGAGATAATTGAAGACGTTGTTGATGTCTGGCTCGGCGATTTTAAGTACGGTAACGATGGATGTGCAGAGAAGTACTCAAACGTGAAAAATTATTGGAAAATCGTCATCAGGAACTTTTTGAGGGCTAAGGATAACGGGGAATTATTGATAAGACACCTTGTCATGCCTAACCACTTGGAGTGCTGCACAGAGCCTATAATTGAGTGGGTTTCAGAAAATTTGGGAAAAGATGTTAGATTCAACCTGATGTTTCAGTACTATCCGGCGTTTAAGGCATTTGAACATCCAGAGATAGCCAGAAGCTTAACGGCTGAGGAGATGAAGAAAGCGTTAGAAAT
>CAZBFC010000115.1:0-14459 GCA_964491095.1 uncultured archaeon
AGTTCTCCGTCGGCAGTCATGACATCCGCTACAAGCATTATGTGTCTGATGTCAACTTCCAAACCCTGTTCCTCAAGTGTTGCCACGGCCTCTCTAATTACGGCATTCCTCGCTGCCTCTATACCGAGAACTTCGTAGATCTCGTATATGTTGTTCGTCAGCGTCCTTGAGAAGTCTACACCCTTCACCTTCATCACCTTCTTTAGATTCGATCCTTCAGTGTACAGTACGTATTCGTCGCCCTCCTTTCTTATTATGACTCTTCTTATCTCCTTGATTCCTGCTATTACCTCCTTCTTGAGCTTGTCGAACGTATCCATCAGAGTCTTGTATGGCTTATCAACATCGGGCGGGATTTGGATTATAAGCTTTCCGTCCTCTTCGATTATCTCCATCTTGAGCTTCTTTTCAAGTTTCTTCTTAACTTCATTCAACGTTAGTCCCTTCCTCTCCAACGCCTTTGGATCGGGGTTTATGATGATTCTCAGATGCGTTATATCTGTTGTTACGTCTGCGATGTCGAGTATGTACGTAGCCTCAATTCTATTCGCAACCTCCCTTGCCTTCTCTCTACTCTTTGCATATTCTGGCAGTAATCTTATGGTCATCATCGGCGTTGATGGATGCTTTCTGACATCCAAGATTTCGATTAGCCTTGGTAAACCCAGCGTAACGTCGATTTCAGCTACTCCAGCATAGTGGAACGTTCTCATCGTCATCTGCGTTCCGGGCTCTCCTATGGATTGAGCTGCAACTATGCCAGCAGCCTCTCCCGGTTCCATTAAATTCTTGAAGTATGTTTCGACACACCTATCGATGATCTTCTTAGCCAGTTTTTCATCTGCCTTGATCTCCTCAAGTTTCTTCTTTATCTCCTCCTTAATTTTTGGAGGAAGGGGAACATCTTTAAGTAGATCATCGTAATTCATAAAAATCACCTCCTCTCTTCAGCCAAAACCTCCTTAACGATTCTATCGATATCGACAGCCTTACCTCTGAAGCTCTTCATCGGATCTACACCGTCTTCACCGTATCTGAACTGAACAAGTGTTCCAGAAGTCTGCTCTTTGACTGTTCCATCGTATTCGACCTTAAGGTCCTGTAAAGCGTTAATGAGTCTCCTCTGCAGGTAACCTGACTGTGATGTCCTAACAGCCGTGTCAACTAAACCTTCTCTACCACCCATCGCATGGAAGAAGAACTCGATCGGATTCAAGCCTCTCTTGTAACTACTCTCAACGAATCCTCTTGCCTTGGCACTCAAATCTCCAGGCTTGAAGTGCGGCAACGTTCTATTCGTATACGCGTAACCTCTCTTGATTCTCTCACCTCTCACAGACTGCTGTCCGATGCATGCTGCCATCTGCGTCAGGTTGAGCATTGAACCTCTAGCGCCACTCACAGCCATGATTACGGCCGGGTTATTGTAACCCAAGAACTTTCCGGCGATCTTACCTGCTTGATCTCTAGCCCTACCGAGTTCTCGCATGATCATCATCTCTAAGGTTTCTTCTAAGCTCCTACCTGGCATCGGCTCTAAGTTACCTTCTTTGTAGGCCTTGATTAGCTCTTCAACCCTCTTTTCGGCCTCTCTAATAACCTCCTTTATCTGTTCTATAGCCTCTTCAGGAATATCCTCGTCGTCAATACCAATTGTGAAGCCTGTAAACATTATGGCTCTAATTGCAAGGTGCGTCATCTGGTCTATGAATTCCTTCGCCTTGTCTGTACCATATTTTCTAACGATTTCATCTATTATTATACCCTTGAAAGCTCCAACTGCCTTCTCATCTATCGTGCCCTTAATCAGTTCTCCGTTCCTTATGATGACGTACGCATCGTATGGACACTCCTCCTTCTTACATTCGTCACAACCCTGGCATATCTCAGCTTTGAATTCAAGCGTTATGTCTGGCAGAATTAAGCTGAATATCTGTTTTCCTGTCCAATATTCCTTTCCATCTTCAACGTATTTGGGCGGTGGCAGTTCTTTGATGTTTAGAGGTCTTATCAGTGTCATTACCTCCTCCTTCGTGAACTTCCTCTCACCCCTCGTAAGCAGATACAAACCAGATATGTGATCGTGAATACCTCCGATGATAGGCCCACCAAATCTCGGTGACAGGATGTGCTCCTGAACGGCCATCAAGATCTTAGCCTCAGCCTGTGCCTCTAAACTCTGAGGAACGTGCAAGTTCATCTCATCTCCATCGAAGTCGGCGTTGTATGGCGGGCATACGGCTGGATTGAGTCTGAAGGTCTTGTAAGGCAGAACTCTAACGTAGTGGGCCATGATACTCATTCTGTGCAGTGATGGCTGTCTGTTGAATAGAACTATATCACCATCCTTAAGCTGTCTCTCTACAATCCAACCTGGCTCGATCTCTTCGGCAAGCTTCTCCCTGTTTGTATCCATAACCCTAATTCTTCTGCCGTCTGGCCTAATCACGTAGTTGGCCTTAGGATGCTCAGTTCTCAGAATGTACTCTCTGGCCTCATCTATGTTCCTCTCCGTTACATACAACGGAACCGTGAGTTCTTCAGCGATGACCTTTGGAACTCCAACTTCGTTTATGCTCAAGCACGGATCTGGGCTTATGACTGTTCTTGCAGAGAAGTTTACTCTCTTACCAGATAGAGATCCTCTGAATCTTCCCTCCTTACCCTTTAGTCTTTGAGCCAGAGTTTTGAGAGGTCTTCCACTTCTGTGTCTTGCTGGAGGTATACCACTGACCTCGTTGTCCAAATAAGTCGTTACGTGATATTGCAACAGTTCCCACAGATCCTCCAAAATCAGCTGGGGTGCTCCGGCTTCCTTGTTCTCCAAAAACCTCTGGTTGATTCTGATGATGTCTACGAGCTTGTGTGTGAGATCATCTTCACTTCTCTGACCGGTCTCCAAGATTATGGATGGTCTGACGGTAACAGGTGGGACAGGTAAAACCGTAAGCACAAACCATTCTGGTCTAACAGCTTTCGGATTTAGTCCCAAAGCTGGTAGATCTTCATCAGGAATCTTTTCGAGTCTCTCTCTGATATCTTTGGGCGTTAGCCTGTGCTCACCTTCATAGTAGAATGTCGGCTTTTCGAACTTGATCTCTATCTGCTCAGCTCCGCAGTGAGGACACTTCTTCACGGCTTTGGCCCTTCTGTAGACCTCCTTCACTATTTCTTCGTAATCCTGACCTAGCTTCTTCCTCTTCTCAATTTCTTCGATGAACTTGTCCCTGATCTTATCTTTGAGCAGAAGTCTACCACACTCTCTACAGGTTGCGTTCAAAAGCTTGGCTATGAGCTTAGCGTAACCGACGTGAATAACGGGAGCGGCCAACTCTATGTGTCCGAAGTGTCCTGGACACTCTCCAGCTTTACCGCCGCAGGTCTTACATCTCAAACCTGGATCGATCACACCCAACCTTAGATCCATCAAACCTCCGTCAATGGGAAAACCGTCATCGTCGTAAGTTTCGGGAGTGATTATCTTCGCCACACTCATCCTTCTAATTTCCTGAGGACTCAAAACCTCAAATTTGATAGCCTTAATCCTTTTGGGAATCATAATCTCACCTCAAGCCTTATCTCCCAAGATTATTCTTGGAGCTATCATCATCGATTTGAGTTCATCAAGCAAAAGCTTGAACGCATAGCTCATCTCAACCTTATGTATGTTGCTGTCATCATCACAAACATGACAGTAGGCAACACCCCTCCTATAATCGAACGTAGCTATATGACCGCAATTTCCGCAGACGTACACTTCGATCTTGTCAGACTCCTCAAGCAACCTATCCTTGAGCAATAAAGCGGCTCCGTGTCCTATGAGTACGTCTCTCTCCATCTCTCCGAATCTCAAACCACCCTTCCTTGCTCTACCTTCTGTAGGCTGTCTTGTGAGGATCTGCACAGGTCCTCTGCTCCTTGCGTGGATCTTACTTGAGACCATATGGTAGAGCTTCTGGTAGTAAATCACTCCAACGAAGATGTCTACGACGTATCTCTTTCCTGTTATACCATCGTACATGACCTCCTTACCGGTGTGAACAAATCCAAACTTCTCCAAAGCTTTTCTTAGATCCCATTCCTTCTCTCCGTGGAAGATCGTTCCATCGATTCTCCTACCCTCTAGGCAACCCACCTTACCTCCAATCATCTCTAAAACGTGTCCTACGGTCATTCTCGATGGAATCGCATGTGGGTTGATGATCATGTCGGGCACTATTCCAGATTCCGTCCAGGGCATGTCCTCCTCTGGCACGATCAAACCAATTACTCCCTTCTGTCCGTGCCTCGATGCAAACTTATCTCCAAGTTCTGGAATTCTCAGATCTCTGACCCTAACCTTAGCGAGCTTTGATCCACTCTCAGATTGCATCAGGAAGACGGCATCTACGATGCCCTTTTCATTGCTCCTCATACAAACTGAGGTTTCTCTTCTCTTCTGCGGGCTTATACCCAATTTGGGCTCTTCGAGGAATCTTGGCGGTGAAGTTTTTCCAATCAGGACGTCATCTGGCCCAACTTCAGTTTCTGGGAACACCAAACCATCCTCATCCAAGTGCATGTAAGCCTCAGCACCCCTGTAGCCAGAGACGTCTGCCGGTGGTATTTCGAATCTATCTTCCTGTCCACCGGGATACCTGATCTCCTCAGCCTCGTAAGTTCTGAAGAAGTGTGATCTTGCCAATCCTCTATCTATACTACCCTTGTTGAATATGAGGGCATCTTCGATGTTGTATCCTTCGTAGCTCAAAACAGCCACAACGAAGTTCTGTCCAGAAGGTCTCTCATCGTACTTGATCTCCCTCTGCGTGTCTGTGGTTACGATCGGGATCTGAGGATAGTGCAAAAGATGTCCTCTGGTATCTGCTCTCCATGCTAGATTAGCGTAAGGTAATCCCAAGCTCTGCTTGATCATCGCCGCACCCATCGTGTTTCTCGGAGAAGCGTTGTGCTCTGGGTACGGAATCGAACCCAAGCATATTCCGGCTATCAGCGCTGGATCCAATTCGAGATGTGTGTGCTCTGGAGTCAGTTCCTCCTCGTTAACAGCAATGTAAGCGTTCTCCTCTTCTTCAGCATCCAAGAATTCGATCTTTCCTTGCTTTACTAGATCATCGAATGTAATTTCCCCTCTCTTAAGTTTCTCTATGTCTTCTTCGGTTACAAGCGGTTTTCCATCCTTAACCACAATAAGCGGTCTTCTTGCTCTTCCAGCATCTGTGTTTATCCTAACCTCATTTGAATCTGGATAGTAGGCAACGTTAACCTGAATTGAGATCTTACCCTGTCTTCTCAATTCTCTTATCTGCTCAGCTAACTTCGCTCCATCCTCATGAAAACCGATTAAAGCACCGTTAACATAAACCCTACACTTTCTCTCCACCTTAACCACCCCTTATGGGCTCAACACCCAAATTGAACAGAATTCTTTTAACCTCCTCCTCATTAGTTCCAACACTAACCTCAGCGTATTGAGCGAAGTTCTTAACCAAACCACAGTTTGGCCCCTCAGGTGTTTCATTCGGACAAACCCTGCCCCACTGGGTCGGATGGAGATCTCTTGCTTCGAAATGAGGTTGTGATCGTGAAAGCGGAGATATAACTCTCCTCAAGTGGGAAAGTACGGACATGTAGTTGTGTCTATCTATAAGCTGGGAAACACCCGTCCTACCTCCAACCCAGTTTCCGGTTGCCATGGGGTGCATTATCCTATCAGTAAGTACGTCAGCTCTAACGGCTGTGGACATCTTAAGTGGTCTTCCTCTTGCCTTTGCCCTCTCAAGCTGATACTTAACATCCTTAATGAGCCTGAGTAAAGCTACTCTGAATATCTCCTCCATCAGATCTCCGGCCAACTTTAGCCTCTTGTTTGCATAATGGTCTTTATCATCTTCCCTCCTCAATCCCAAATGAAGCTCGAATACCATCTCAGCCATCCTTGCGAGGAAGAAAGCCTTAGCTCTCCTCGCTTCGGGTTCAACGCCCAAATGCGGTAGGAAGTACTGGTCAAGAACCTGATTTGCCCTCTGAATTCTGTATTCTCTGCTCTGTCCTGGAGCAACCCTCCTTCCGATGTACTCTATAGCTTCCTCCTGCGTTTCAACTTCAGCGACCTCTACATTTTCGAGCATGAACTTCATGATCTCTGGATTCGTGCTGACCATCTCAACGATCTCCTGGTCGGTCTCAACACCCAAAGCCTTCATCAAAACTACAAACTGAATCGGCTTGGGCAACTGCGGAAAAGTTACCTCCAGTATATTTCCCTTGGTTCTCTCAACGACTACAAGTGCCCTGTATCCGGCTCTCTGGCTGAAGCACTTTGCAACTTCAACCTCCTCACCATATCTCTCCTCTTTTTCAAGTAAGATCTTATTTGGAGCTAGATCTTCTAACGTCATCAGTGCCCTCTCGCTACCGTTTATTATGAAGTAACCACCCGGATCAAGTGGATCCTCTCCAACTTTCGTCACATCATCGACATCGTTTAGATTGCAGGCCTTAGACTTCAGCATTATCGGAAGCATGCCGATTTCAACGACCTCCTCCTCAAGCTCTTTGCCTTCGTCTATGATCTGAGCCTCTAAGTAAATTGGTGCAGCGTAGGTTAGATTTCTCAGCCTCGCTTCAGCTGGAAAGAGTTTTCTTCTTGAACCGTCAGCTTCCTTAACTATAGGTTTACCTACCCAGATCTTTCCGAGTCTTACGTAGGTATCTGGAATGTCGAGTTCGATTATCTTCTGTTCGTCGATTACCCTTTGCAGACCCTCATCGAGGAACCTGTTAAACGAATCTATCTGATGCCTGACGAGTCTATCATGGGTAAAGTAAGCTCTCGCCAAAACCCTCCTATCTAGCATGACCACCACCTAAAGCAAGCTAACTTAAAAGCATGGTAATTTAAAGTTATTCGTCCAAAATTGTCACATTTCATAATTTTAAATCTCTTCCTCTTCTTCAACTTCTCCTTCAACCTCTTCCCTTTCTTCCTTTATAATCTTGGAAGACTTTATTGAGGGAGGAATAACAAGTCTATAAGCTATTGAGATTCCGGCGGTTGGACTCTCTCTGATTATTCTAACAATGTCTCCCACTTTGGCTCCGATTTCCTTAGCTATGGGATCATCTGCCCTGATCTTTGGTAGTTGCTCTGGTCTTATTCCCAACGTCCTTAAAACCTCCTCAGCCTCCTCTTTACTCAAAACCTCATGCTTTGGAACGAGTATATGATCCTGCAATCTAATCTTCATACCTACCACCAAATGGTTAAGATGATAGCGGGCTCGACGGGATTTGAACCCGCGACCGACGGGTTAAAAGCCCGTCGCTCTACCTGGCTGAGCTACGAGCCCTCAGGCTAATAATGGCTATTCGATATAAATCTTTTTCGTGGGCCTTAAAGCCTTCCGTTAAAACCATTATTAAGATCGTTCCCATAACATGGTATTGATCTCTATAGAAATGCTTAAATACAGATTATGGTATCGAGCTTGTATGGTGAAAATGGGTGATGGACTTTGGATTGAGCAAAGCTATTAGGAATTGTAAGAAAAATGCAATAATATCTGAGATAAAAGTTTACTCTCCCAAGTATGGTGATCTTTTAAGAGGAAGGGATCCAATTGAGATTTTAAGGGCTTACGAAAGAGCTGGGGCTGTGGGAATTTCCTACATCACTGAACCAAGGTATTTCAATGGAAACTTTGAATTGTTTAAGAGGATTTGCAAGGAAACAGATCTACCAGTTCTAAGAAAGGATTTTATAACGAGTAAGGAAGAAATTGAGAGAACGGCCGAAGCTGAAGCTTCCGCTGTTTTAATCATAACGAGAATCCTAAAGGATAAAACTGCTGAGTTTGTGGACTTTGCATTGGAGCATGGGCTGGATTCTCTTGTTGAAGTTCACACCATTGAGGATCTCAAAATTGCAGTTGAAACGAATTCGACCATGATCGGAATAAACAACAGAGATATCGGTAAATTGGAGAAGGATGATGGAAACGTCATGCTTACTCAAAAGCTGGCTCCTCTCATTCCGAATAAATTTGTCAGGGTTAGTGAGAGCGGAATCTCTTCACTTCAAGATTTAAAGATCGCTTTAAGTTATGCGGATGCTGCTCTAATTGGAACGGCCTTTATGAAAGCTGAAGATCCGGAAAAAATCGTTAAAGAATTTGTGGAGGCGAAATTATGCTGAGCAAGATTGTTGAAGGTCAAAATCTTAGCTTTGAGGAAGCATACGAGCTTTACAACATCCTACTTAGAGAGAGTGACATAAGAATAGCTGGATATTTGGCGGCTTTGCAGACTAAAGGGTATTCTGCTGAGGAGCTGGCCGGATTCGCAAAGGCGATGAGAGACAATGCTGTAAAGGTTGAATTGGGTGAGGTTTGCGATACATGTGGAACTGGAGGTGATGGAGCTTCGACGATAAACGTCAGTACAGCTTCGGCAATCATCCTTTCATGCTTCAAGAAGGTTGCGAAGCATGGAAACGTATCGATAACATCTAAAAGTGGCTCCGCAAATGTGCTTGATGCATTTGGCATGAAGATCGATTTAAAGCCTGAGGAGGTTAAATCTATAATTGAGAAAACAAATTTTGCATTCTTATTTGCTCCACTTTATCATCCAACCCTAAAGAGGATAATGCCCGTTAGGAAGGAACTTAAGATCAAGACTATATTCAACGTCCTTGGCCCTTTGGCGAATCCTGCCGAACCATCTTATCAGATCGTTGGAGTTAGCTCACCAGATCTGATCGATAAGGTTGCGGAAGCTCTGAGCTTTTTGGGTGTTAAGAAGGCGTTGGTGATTCATGGAAGTGGACTCGATGAGGTAAATCCCAATGCTGAAACGATCGTTGCAGAAGTAAGCAATGGAATAGAGATGTATAAGCTTAAGCCAGAAGATTTTAAGATTAAGCCAGCAAGGGTTATTCCATGCGAATCTCCTCAAGAGAGTGCTGAAAGGATTAAGGCGGTGTTTGCTGGCAAGGGCAAGGAAGAGGACAGAGCATTCATAATTGCAAATGCAAGTTTGGCTTTGTATTCTGCCGATGTTGCCGATTTGGACGAATGTGTCGAGCTTGTCAAATCGATTTTGAGTGGAGATGCTTTAAAAAAGCTGGAGGAGATCGTAAATGCATATCCAAAAGCTTGATTACGTCGATCCACTTAAGCTCTACGCGGTTATAAGGGAAGAGTACGATTTTCCATTCATTTTAGAATCAGCAGGAAAGCATGAGAGAAAAGCTAGATACACGTACATCTCTGCAAACCCGAGGTTTGTAGTTGAAATTGATGGAAAGGGAACCAGAATAGACGGAAGGAAGATTTCCAAGGAAACTAACCCCTTTAAAGCCCTTAAAGAGTTGTTTGAAGTTAATGGTGGAGGAGAAAGATTTGTGGGTGGTTTTGTGGGATACGTTGCCTACGATGCCGTTCACAACTTTATCGACGGTAGTATTGATGAACAATCGGTTTTTGGCTATTATGAAAACGTATTCGTCTACGATCATATCACCAACAGATTTTACTTCTTAAGTCTTAGTGAATCGGATGTAAATCCAGAGAAGATCGTTGAAAAAGCTAGGAGAGTTGAGTTTGATGATGAAAATGGCGGATCTGAAATTTTGAGATGTGATGCGGATAGGGACGAATTTATCGATATGGTTTTAAAAGCCAAGGAGTACATATTTGCCGGAGATGCTTTTCAAATCGTTCTTTCAAGAGAGTACGTAATAAACACAGATCTTTCACCGTTTCAGATTTATAGAAATCTGAGATCGATAAATCCAAGCCCATATATGTTTCTTCTTGAATTTGGTAAGGATGTAGTTGGTGCTTCTCCTGAGACTATGGCATCCGTCGAGGGTAACATTGTTAAGATAAATCCAATCGCTGGGACAGCTCCAAGGGGAAAGAATGAAGAGGAAGATCGAAAAATAGCTGAGATTTTACTTTCAGATGAGAAGGAGAGAGCTGAACATGTTATGCTCGTTGATTTGGCGAGAAATGACGTTAGGAGGGTTAGCAAGGCCGGAAGTGTCAAGGTTACGATGTTCATGGAAGTAATAAAGTATAGCCATGTTCAGCACATCGAGAGCGAAGTTGTCGGAGTGCTAGAAGATGATAAAACAGCATTCGATGCTATGGAGGCCGCATTTCCGGCTGGAACCTTAACCGGAGCACCAAAGATTAGAGCAATGGAGATAATCGACGAGCTTGAAAAATCTAAGCGTAGAATCTACGGCGGTTGTGTCGGCTACTTCTCAGCCAACGGATGGGCTGACATGGCTATAGCAATCAGGATGGTTGAGATCGACGATGTGTGCAGGGTTAGGGCTGGAGCCGGCATCGTGGCAGATTCTAAACCGGAGAAGGAGTTTATGGAAACTGAAAGGAAGATGTCCGCTGTTATGAAAGCATTAGGTCTGGAGGTGGTGGAATGATATTGCTTGTAGACAATAGAGACTCTTTCGTTTGGAATTTGGCTGAGTATGCATCTATATTTGATGAAGTCAAGGTTGTTCCAAATACGGTAACACTTGCTGAAGTCAAGAAGATCGATCCGGATGGGATAATAATTTCCCCCGGCCCTGGCTCACCAGAAAGCAGAAGAGATGTAGGTAACAGTCCTGAGATCGTGCTTGAGATGGATGTTCCGATTTTGGGAGTCTGCTTGGGGCATCAGATCATAGGGTACGTGTTCGGTGGTAAGGTTGGAAGGGTTAGGCCACTGCACGGTAAATCTAGTCTTGTAAGACACGATGGCAAAACGATCTTCAGTGGAATTAAGAATCCGCTTGAAGCTGGGAGATACCACTCTTTAGCTGTTTTGGAAGTTCCAAAGGGGTTTGAAATATCAGCAGTTTCGTTAAATGATGGCGTTATCATGGGCATAAGGCATAAAAGTAAGCCGATCGAAGGTGTTCAGTTTCATCCTGAGAGCGTTTTAACGGAGTATCACAGCGGGGAAGGGCTTAAGATAATAAAAAACTTTGTGGATATCTGCAAAGGCAAAAGGTGATATGTATGTTCGTAAAGATCTGTGGAATCAGAGACTTAAGAGAACTGGCGATAGTTGAAAACTATGCAGATGCCACTGGAGTAGTTGTGGAGTGCGAATCCAAACGTCGTATAAGCCTAGAAAAGGCAAAGGAGATTATTGAAAATGCAAAAATTCCAGTTTTCGTGGTTTCAACCTTGAGCGATTTTGAAAGTTGGAGCAGGGTTGTTGAGAAAACCGAAGCTAAGTACGTTCAGATACATACTGATTCAATAGATCCAATAGATGTTGAAAGATTAAAGAGAGAGTTTGATGTTTTTATCATGAAGGCGTTTAAGATTTCGAGGTATAGCGATAACCCTGAAGAGGAAGCTGAGAAGTTATTGGCTCAGATCGAACAGTTTGAAGTAGATAAAATTTTGCTTGACACTGGAAAGGGATCTGGCGTAACCCATGATCACAGGGTTAGCAGAATCATTGCTAGGAAGTTCGATATAGTTTTGGCTGGGGGTTTGAATCCGCAAAATGTAGCTGAAATCGTTAGATTCGTTAGGCCGTACGGTGTTGATGTATCGAGTGGTGTTGAAAACAACGGTAGAAAGGATGGGAAGTTAATTAGAAGATTTGTTGAAGCTTTGGGTGATTTCAGATGAAATTCGGAGAGTTTGGTGGGCAGTTTGTACCCGAAGTACTGATACCACCGCTGAAAGAGCTAGAAAAGGCGTACAACGAGCTGAAGGATGATGAAGAGTTTAAGAAAGAGTTAGACTACTACCTACGAAACTACGCAGGAAGACCTACACCACTTTACTTTGCAAAGAATCTGACGGAGAAGTTGGGTGGTGCTAAGATCTACCTCAAGCGTGAGGATTTGTTACACAGCGGTGCGCATAAGATAAACAACACCATAGGACAGGCTTTGCTTGCCAAGAAGATGGGAAAAACCAGGCTTATCGCTGAAACCGGAGCTGGACAGCATGGTGTCGCAACTGCGATAGCGGGAGCGTTGCTTGGATTGAAGGTTGAAGTGTATATGGGTGCTGAAGATGTTGAAAGACAGAAGATGAATGTCTTCAGGATGAAGTTGCTTGGGGCTGAGGTGCACTCTGTCGAAAGCGGGTCGAGAACTCTTAAGGATGCTATAAATGAGGCCCTTAGAGACTGGGTTGCAACGTTTGAATACACCCACTACCTAATCGGTTCTGTAGTGGGTCCTCATCCCTATCCAACGATGGTTCGAGATTTTCAATCCGTAATCGGCAAAGAGACCAAAAGACAAATCTTGGAAATCGAGGGAACTTTGCCGGATGTGATAGTTGCCTGTGTTGGGGGCGGAAGTAATGCGATAGGGATATTCCACCCGTTCATAGAGGATAAGTCGGTGAGGCTTGTAGGTGTTGAGGCTGCTGGGAAAGGTTTGCACACTGGAAAACACTCGGCATCGCTCTGTGCCGGAGAGAAGGGTATTTTGCACGGAATGCTTTCATACTTTTTACAGGATGATGATGGACAGATAGCTACAACTCACAGCATCGCCCCTGGTTTGGATTATCCCGGTGTCGGGCCAGAACATGCTTGGCTAAAGGAAATTGGAAGGGCAGAATATGTAGCCGTTACAGATGAACAAGCTCTAAGAGCTTTTGTTGAGCTTTCAAGAACTGAGGGAATCTTGCCAGCCCTTGAGTCTGCCCATGCTTTGGCTTACGCTATGGAACTTGCTAAGGAGATGAGTAAAGACGAGATAATAGTTGTCAATCTGTCTGGTAGGGGAGATAAGGATTTGGGAATAGTTATGGAGGCTTTGTCATGTTCCGCAAGCCAGCTTTAATAACATTTATCACAGCCGGGGATCCGGATATAAAGACTACACTTGAACTTCTACTGACACTTGACAGGTATTCCGAAGTGATAGAACTAGGTGTTCCTTTCAGCGATCCGATGGCCGATGGAAAGGCCATTCAAAAAGCCAATGTTAGAGCTTTGAAATCAGGAACGAAGGTTAAGGATGTTTTCAATGTTGTTAGAGAATTCAGAGAATACTCTGAAACGCCGATAGTGTTGATGACATACTACAATCCAGTGTACAGAAGAGGAATTGATAGGTTCGTTGCTGAAGCTAAGGAGAGCGGTGTGAATGCTATGATAGTCGTCGATCTCCCGCTTGAAGAGGCTGGAGAATATCTAAACGTTTGTGAAAGATATGACATGGGTACAGTTTTCTTGGCCGCTCCCAATACACCAGACGAACGACTGAAGGCTATAGATGAAGCCAGTTCAGCTTTCGTTTATCTCATCTCATTGTACGGTACGACAGGAGCAAGGGATAAACTTTCTCAGCTTGCATTCAGATTACTAAGTAGGGCTAAAAGGATCTGCTCGAAGCCACTGGCAGTTGGTTTCGGTGTTTCGAAAGCTGAGCACGTTAGAGAATTAATCAAAGCTGGAGCTGACGGTGTAGTCGTTGGAAGCGCGATTGTAGATATCATAGGCAAATACGGGAAAGATGCTGTTGATCCTCTTGAGGATAAGCTTAAGGAGCTCAGAAGCGGTTTAAGTTATTGATGAATTTTTCTTTTTTGTTAACAGGCCTTATCCACTCTTTAGTGATTTACCATACATATGTACCTGCATATGTTCCTACATAGATATAAACATAAATTTTTACATTGACAAATAGAATTGTATACACAAAAAATCATTAAATATAATTGTACTCACAACCATCATTGACGACGGAGGTGGTAAGGTGGGCTGGCTGAGAGGGTTGAAAAGAGATAAAAAAGGAGCGATAGGCATTGAAATACTGATAGTGTTCATAGCGATCGTTTTGGTAGCAGCGGTCAGTGCAGCGGTACTGATCCAGACGGTCGGTTACCTCCAGCAGAAGGCAACAGCCACGGGAAGAGAGACAACGCAGGAAGTTGCGAGCGGTATCAAGGTTATTCAGGTCTTAGGTCATGTTGATAATCCAAACAACGCTAATGGAAAGATCGACAAGTTGGCAGTACTTATCGAGTGTAACACGGGTGGGCAGGATATCGATCTAAACAAGACGACGATCTCGATCACTGATGGTAACAAGCATGTCGTTCTAACGTATAACCCAACGTACTTCAACGATAGTAAAACGTACTCTGACTTATTCAGTGTTCTAGCCAAAGGTACGAATTCCAGTGTCTATCCAGATGGACTGTACTTTGGTATAATAGTCTTACAGGATCCAGATGGATCACTAACTAGCACGTACCCAGTCCTAAACGCTGGAGATAAAGTAGTCTTAACGATAAACGCCAGTGCAATATTTGATGGAATTACACCAAGAACCAAGGTTACAGGTGAAGTTAGACCAGAATTTGGTGCTCCCGGTATAATCCAGTTTATCACACCACCCGCATACACCGAGCATGTTATCGAGCTGCAGTAACTTTCCAATTTTTTCCTTTATTTTT
>CAZBFC010000116.1:0-2924 GCA_964491095.1 uncultured archaeon
GGAACTACATAGCAGTCAAAGGTTCAACTATTCCAGAAAGCTGGAACAAACTGGTCGAGAAGATCGAAAGTGATGGTTACTCAAAGATCTTTCTTTTTGGGGATACGGATTCTGGAAAGAGTAGCCTAGCTACGTATTTAGCAAACAAGCTTGAAGGAAGAAAGTGGCTCGTGGATTTGGATATAGGGCAATCGGATATAGCTCATCCGTGTGCAATGGGGATCGGAGTTACCGAGGGAGGAATAATTTCCATTTCCGAGGTTGGAATGATCGATGGATTCTTCGTAGGAACGATAACCCCAACTGGCAGAGAGGCAAGATGCTTAAGGGGTGTTGCTAGTATAATGTCCAAGCTTGAGGACTTGGCAAGAGATGGAGATAAGGTTATCATCGACACAACCGGATGGACGAAGGGAAAGAGAGCCAGAGACTACAAACTCGCAAAGATCGAAATTCTGAAGCCGGATCTTATAGTCTGCTTCGAAAAGACACCATACTATTTGAAGAACTACAATACGTTTGAGGTAGAATCCTTCGTCCTTAAAAAGAGAAGCAGGGAGGTTAGAAGTAGCATAAGAAGTCAGCTATATGCAAAATGGCTTGAAAATGCTCAGATCAGAAAGTTCAATGCTGACGATGTTGATATCGATAACACAACGCTGTTTAAGGGTGAAAGAATAGAATTTTTGGAAGGTGTACTTGATGCTAAGGTGATATTTGCAGAAAAGGGTGCGGACTTTCTGAACGTGTGCGTTGAGAAGGAGGTAGAGGTTGGAGGTGAACTTATCAAAGCATTACTTGAGGTATATGAAGTTAAGGATATTTGCATATTTTCTATAGAGCAACTGAACGGCTTAATGTTAGGTTTGTACGATAGGGATGGAAGATATTTGGGATTTGGTTTGCTTAAGGGATTGGATGTTGAAAACAGATCATTGGAAGTTTTAACTGCAATCGATGCCGATGTCGGCAAGATCGAATTTGGAGAGATAAAGCTCAACGATAGCTTGAAAGAGACGATCGTCAGAGTCCCATAAATGTTATATTTTGTTGTTCAGACTATATTTTATGAAAACAATAATACTTGCCGGTGGCAAAGGGACGAGATTGTGGCCTTTAAGCAGGGAAGAATTCCCAAAGCAGTTTTTGAAGATATTTAACGATAAATCCCTCCTTCAGGAAACTTTAGAGAGAGCTCTTCTCTTTTCCAAACCCGATGAGGTATATATAGTCACAAACGAGAAGTACAGGTTTATGGTCATTCAGCACATTAAGGAATTGAATATGAATATTCCCGATGATAACGTAATCTTAGAACCTTTAGCTAAGAATACACTTCCAGCCATATTTTACGGTGTAAAAACGATATTGGAGAATTCCGGAAATGATATTGTGGCTGTTCTACCTTCTGATCATTTAATTAAGGTTAACGATAGCTATATAGAGGCTTTTAAGATAGCTCAGGAGCTTGCTGAAGAATACCTCGTTACCTTTGGAATCAAACCAAACAAACCTCATACTGGCTACGGCTACATAAAACCCGGCGAACCGCTTAGGGGTGGATTTAAGGTTGAAAAGTTCGTTGAGAAGCCCGATTACGAGACTGCAAAGAGATATGTTGAAGAAGGTTACCTTTGGAACAGTGGTATGTTCATGTTTTCCACGGATGTATTCATGGAGGAGTGTGCGAAGCACGCTCCGGAGGTCGTCTTAGCATTTGAGGAGGATGTTGAAACAGCCTATAAAAAATCCCCCGAGATCTCGATCGATTACGGTTTGATGGAGAAGACAGACAGAGCTGCTGTCGTTCCATTGGATGTTTTTTGGAGTGATGTCGGTAGCTTCGATGCGATCTATGAGATCATGGAAAAGGATAAGAATGAAAATGCAGTTAAGGGGGAGGTAATATCGATAGATTCAAGAAACAATCTGATAATAGGTGAAAGTTTAATAGCGACGATAGGAATCGAAAACGCTATAATAGTGGATTCCGGAGATGCGATCTTGGTTTGTTCAAGAGAAGAGTCACAAAAGGTTAGAGATGTGGTTAAACTTCTAAAGAAGAGAGGTGACAAGAGAGCGGAAGTTCATAGAACTATATACAGACCCTGGGGATCGTTTACGATACTTGAGGAAGGGCAGTTTTACAAGATCATAAAGATCAAGGTTCTTCCAAAGAAGGGACTCGGTCTTAGGATGCACTATCACAGGAGTGAGCATTGGGTTGTCGTAAGGGGAACGGCAAAGGTTGAGGTGGATGGAAAGGAATTCTTGCTTAGAACAGGAGAAAGTACGTTTGTTCCTGCTGGAGTTAAGTATAAGCTTGAAAATCCAGGAATATTGCCTCTAGAGATAATAGAGGTTCAGATAGGTGAGTATTTGGGTGAAGACGATATAGTGAGGTTCGAAGAGGATAAATAATTTTATTTAATATAGATTTTAATATATAAAGTTAAAACTTTGAGATTGGTCAAAATTTCACGATGTTTGGATAATTTGCATAAATATTTATAGTGATAAAAAATGTAATATTCATGTAACGATGATCAAATTAGTTGAACTCGTTGTACTGGTACTGTCGGTTGCAACCATACCTGTATCAATTCTAAACTATTCAACACTCTCAAACGACGAGGATGTTAGGGTGTTTCTTGGACATGGTGTGAAGATGTTTTTGTGGAGTTTGATAGCGATAGTCGTAATCATATCATTGAAGGTCGTATTTGGGTGTACCTTGCTGAAAGGAATCGTACAATCACCGCCGATAGTTAGATACTCATTGACACTTGCTCTAACACTGTACTTCTTTGTGTACAACGTCGGTCTACTTGCGATGTTACTGAAGCAGAAGTTTAAACCGATGATACGCTCAGAAATCAGAGATATGATTACACTTGCAATGTTGCTTTATCTCTTCTTTGATA
>CAZBFC010000117.1:0-1627 GCA_964491095.1 uncultured archaeon
TAGCGTTACGGTCAAATATCTCACCTTTAACATTTTGATGTATGGAAATAATTATCGAAAAAAAGCAGGCATACACGTCATATTCAAAAAATTTGGAGAAGAGAGGCTTTGGAATTAAGAAAGGGGGAAGGATGCATCTTCATCCTGTCGAGGTCGTCTACTTGGCTGTAAAAAATAGAGCCAGCGTTTTGATGAAGGGTAGAAGACTTAAAATCTCAGAGCTTTTCAATTGGGCTGTTTCGTTAAATGAAGATTTTATTCCATTCTACTACGCCTACGAGGATTTAAGAAGGAGGGGCTATAAAGTTAAACCACTTGAAGATTATTTGGTTGCAAAGTACGTATTTCTTCCGATTGCGGAATCGAAAATGGTTTCGATAGCTGAAATTGCAGAAAAAAATGTTGAAAATTTGGTTCTTGCGGTTGTGGATGAGGAGAATGAGGTTACGTACTATAGGGTTGAGGAGGTGGATGTTAAGGGTAATCAGTTCGAAAGGATAGGTAAGATAAAGGGTTACCTTGTTAAAGATCGAATTTTGAGCGAAGATACCGAAATATTTGAGAGATTCTTTTACGGAAGCATCAAAGATGGTTTGGTTAGTCTATCTCTTTTGGAGGGGGTATATTTAATGGAGATAGGAGCACTTGAGGTGTATGCCGATGGAAAGTTATCGATCGAAGATCTTAGAGATATCGCCAGATCGTTCGATCCGAACTTCGATAGGAGATTTGAAGTTTACAAGGATTTAAAACTTAGAAATTTCGTTGTTAAGACTGGATTCAAGTTTGGAAGTGACTTTAGAGTTTACGAGGAGGTCAGAAGTGCTGAAGATTTACCTCACTCGAAGTATCTCGTTACTATTGTGGACGACAGAAAGATGCCGATGTTCGAAATTGCAAGGGCAGTTAGATTGGCTCAAAATGTTAGAAAGAAACAGTTGTTCGTTTATAAGGATTCTGAAGGTAAAAATAGGTATGTTTTAATCGAAAGGGTGAAGGTATGAAGACGATCGTAGTTGGAATCGGAAACCCAATCCTTAGGGACGATTCCGTCGGAGTAAGAGTTGTCGAAGAGTTGCAAAAAGTAATGGATATCGATACTGCGATATCACCGACAACCGGCTTTGAGATACTGGATATTATACTGGGTTACGATAGGGCGATAATAGTTGATGCCATAAGTACTGGAGGCGAGCCGGGTACGATATACGAACTCAGTGTTGACGACTTAGATACCACTCCACTCCTCAATACGCATTCGATTCCTCTTGCGATAACAATAAAACTTGGGTATACAATCTTTGGTGATAGGATGCCCAAAGATATCAAAATTTTCGCGATTGAGGCTGAAGATCTGGGTATTGGGGATAGCTGTTCTTCTAAAGTCGGAAATGCGATACCGAAGGTTGTAAAAAAGATAATGGATGAAATAAAATAAAAAATAAACTATATAAAAATTTCGGCTCTCATAGCTTGTAGATGTGCCCTTCTCGCAACCTTGGCTCGAAGCTTAAACAGCATATCGAATAAGAACTTCTGCTCGAACGTAAGCTTGGGATAGCAGTCGATCATGAAATCCTTACCGTAGGGGCAAACTCCGTTGATGCATGGAAAGCAAAACCTACCC
>CAZBFC010000118.1:0-11551 GCA_964491095.1 uncultured archaeon
ACTCTTAGCGAATTCCGACATATTCTGGGATGAAGTTGTCGAAATTGAAACTTACAAGCCCGAACATCCTTTCGTTTACGATCTTCAGGTTTTGGAGCATCATAACTTCGTAGCAAATGACATATTCGTCCACAACAGCCAGCTCTTGAGGTATGTACATAGAATAGCTCCGAGGAGCGTTTATACAACTGGTAAGGGTACTACAACTGCCGGTCTTACTGCCACAGCTGTTAGGGATGAGATCGACGGAAGATGGACGCTTGAAGCTGGAGCTTTGGTTTTGGCAGATAAAGGTATCGCGTTGGTTGATGAGATAGATAAGATGAGAAAGGAGGATAGAAGTGCTCTTCATGAAGCTTTAGAGCAACAGACTGTGAGCATCGCGAAAGCGGGAATTAACGCAATTTTGAGGGCTAGATGTGCTCTGCTCGCTGCAGCGAATCCGAAGCATGGAAGATTTAACAGATACGAGCCTTTGGTTGAGCAGATCGACCTTTCCCCGACTCTACTATCGAGATTCGATCTGATATTCATCCTAACCGACGAGCCAGATGAGAAGAGGGATGAACTTTTGGCTAGGCATGTGCTCGATGTCCACGAGCTCGGAGAAAGACTCGAACAGTCTAAAGTCAATCCGATAAATCCGAGCATAGTTGAAGCTAAGGCTGAGAAGATCAAGCCAGCGATTGAACCTGAACTGTTGAGGAAGTATATAGCCTATGCCAAAAAGACCGTATTCCCAGTTCTAACTAAGGAAGCGAAAGATAAGATCGTTGAATTCTACAAATCTCTCAGAGCCATGGCAAAGAGCGATGAGCATGAATCGATTCCAATTACGGCAAGACAGCTTGAAGCTCTTATAAGACTTGCAGAAGCTTCCGCAAGAGTTAGACTAAGCAATGAAGTTACGGTTGAGGATGCCGAGAGGGCCATAAGGATATTCAAGAAGAGCTTGGAGCAGATAGCGATAGACCCAGAAACAGGCAAGATCGATATCGATTATGCATTCACCGGTACATCAGCAACTCAGAGGGATAGAATTGCAATTATAAAGAGAATAATAGAAGAGCTTGAAAAGGAGCATGAGAGAGGAGCTCCAGAAGAGGAAATATTCAGACGTGCAGAGGAAAAGGGCATCAGCAGGGAGAAAGCTGAGGAAATACTTTCAAAGCTCAGACAGAAGGGTGAGATCTACTCTCCAAGATACGGATACTATAGGGTTGTTAAGTACGATTGACAAAAGTATCTTAAATCGATAATTCACATGAAATCCCAATGCAACGTAAAGATAGAGTAATTCTAGCGACTGTAATAATCGCCGCATTGATTACAAGACTGTTCATGCTCACTGCAAGACCCATGGATCACGATGAAAGCATCCATGCCTATCTAAGTTACATTCTGCTTAAGGATCATTCATACAGATACGATCCCGCCTTTCATGGGCCATTTCTCTACTTTGCTACAGCCGGTCTTTTCGGCATCTTTGGCGATTCAGAATTCGTTGCAAGACTAACACCAGTGATCTTCAGTCTAATTGCTGTGATAGTTGCGTTTAAATTTAAACGATGGATCGGAAGGGGAGCGTATATCTTTACGTTCGTCATGCTGTTTTCTCCATCGATATTGTACTACTCTAGATACGCAAGAAACGATATGATTCTGGTTGGCTCATTCTTAGCAGTCGTTTACTGTTACTTCAGATATCTGGAAAGTAATAGAGAGAGATTTGTTTATTTGGCCGTTTTGTTCTTTACAGTAATGATCTGCTCAAAGGAGAACGCGTACATATATCTGTTCATCTTTACGAGCTTTCTGGTTCTACATGGATTGTTTTCAGAAGGATTTAACTATTTGAAGGTAAAGATCCTCAAATGGGACAAGAGGAAGGTTAGACTGGTTTTGATTTCATCTGCGATATTTCTAACGATCTTCACATCCCTCTATTCAGCCGGATTCTCAGATTGGGCTGGTTTGGAAAGAGCCACAATCGGTGCATTGAAGCACTGGTTCATGATGCATGCGAGTAGGGATCATTGGAAGCCGATCTACTACTATTCATTGCTCTTACTTTGGTACGAGTTCATGCCCCTGGCTTTGGCTATAATATCAATTCCAGAATTTATCGACCGCTTTAAAGCTAAAAAACTCAGCAAATTCGAGCTCTTTGCTCTATACTGGCTCGTAATGACTTTGATCGCTTATCACGTTCTATCTCATAAGGTTCCATGGCTTCTGGTTCATATAGCAACTCCAATGGCGTTGTTTGGTAGTCTCTATGTGGACGATCTCGATAGAAAGATCACAGTTCGAAATGTCAGTGTGTTTAGAATTATATTGGCGGGATTGATGATCACAACGCTCTACACATCCCTCTACGTCACGTACATCGACTACAACGATGCTGTAAATCAGATGCTCATATACATCCAGGTTCAGCCTTCAGCTGTCGAGTTGGCCAAAAGAATAATCGATCTCTATGAACATGGCCATTCGATCGTTGTCTATGAACCTACAAACGATTACTGGCCTCTTCCCTGGTATCTAAGACACTATCCGATACCCTTCATGAGCCACGGGAACTTCAGAAGTTTTGAGTATGTGGTAACTTCAGAGAGGATGATCGGAGTCGTTAAAGGAAAAGTCTTAGGCAGATACGAAATCAGACCATTCTACTACATGATACTAGTCAAGATGCATTAAGATATACCTATTTTCAAAATCAAGCTGATCTAATGCGATGAGTTTCGATATCTTTTCCAACCTACTTTTATCTTCAGCAGAAAGCTTGCTGAAGAATTCCATTACTGCTTTACCAAATTCTGTCTTTGCACCTCTTTCCATGACAAACTTATAGCTGTTGTAAGCGGAAACGAGGATATTGAGAACGTTCAAAATTAACTTACAGCGGTAAACCTTTCGCTTATAATCATCCAAATGTTCGTAGAACTTCATTCCTACTGAAATTGCTCTTGAACAGTTTACGTTGCAGGGATAGAAGTTTGAGGTAAAGAATGCGAAGTATTCTTGAGGAAGATCATCGGGTGGATTTAAGAAATATCTGAGCAGATGACTAAAGATGTTGGATTCCAAGCACTCCAAAATCGTGGCTGTCTCCGGGGGTGGTGATTCGTTAAGATAGCTCTTTCTCTTAAGTTCAACGAACTTAGATATACAGCATTGGGGATAGTTCAGAATTTCCCCTTCAATCTTGCTGATCTTGAGTCTATCTTCAATCGATCTCCTTTTTATTGCCTTAACTTCGAGAGTCTTGATCTTCTCAAGTTTCTTTTCGATCGATCTCTTTTTGCTTGATCTGCAGAGGTAAACGATTAGATCAGGTGTAAATTCGAACGTCAGAACCCTATTCAGGATGGATGGTACCACGATCACATCTAGCCCATATTCCGCTAGCCTCGCATAATCGTCATGTTTTTTTATTTCAGATTCAGCAAATCTTTTTGCAAAACTCGGATTTTCCAAAACGAGCGACCTAAATCTGGCAATTTCCTTAAAGGGATGAACAGGCATCACACAATCCGTAAGATTTGCTTTGATCCTTTCGACTTCGATGTAGAAAGCTGGATTTCTATTCATTTTCAAAGACTAAAATCAAAAGATTTAAAACTTTTTTAGATAATTTTGAACCATGAACTTAATCTTATTGGGTGCTCCCGGAGCGGGAAAAGGAACACAGGCTAAGAAGATCGTTGAAAAGTACGGAATTCCACACATCGCCACTGGAGACATTTTGAGAGAGGCTGTTGCGAAGGGTACGGAACTTGGAAAGAAGGCTAAGGAGTACATGGATAGAGGAGAGCTTGTGCCGGATGAGATTGTGATAGGAATAGTTAAGGAGAGATTGCAGCAGCCGGATTGTGAGAAGGGGTTCCTTCTGGACGGTTTTCCGAGAACTCTAAAGCAGGCTGAGGCGTTGGATGAGATGCTCAAGGAGTTGGGTAAGAAGATCGATGCCGTCATATACATCGATGTGCCTGAGGAGGAGGTCGTAAAGAGGATCGTAAATAGAAGAACTTGCAGGAACTGTGGTGCTGTCTACCATCTGATCTACGCACCACCAAAAGAACCAAACAAGTGCGACAAGTGTGGTGGTGAACTGTACCAGAGGGACGACGATAAGGAGGAAACCGTTAGACAGAGATTCAAGGTATACATGGAGAACACCGCTCCATTAATTGAGTACTACGAGAAGAAGGGAATCCTGTACAAGGTTGACGGAACTAAGAGCATAGATGAGGTGTTCCAGCAGATCGATGAAATATTGCAAAAGATCGCTAGCTAATATTTTTTAAGACATCATCCAAAGCCCTTAAGAATTCATCGTTTTCCTCTTTCTTTCCCACAGAAACCCTAACGCTGAATGGACTACAACCTATGAATCTTGAGCAGTCCCTAACTATAACACCCCTTTTCATCAACTCTTCAGCAAGCTCTGAAGATCTTATTGGGGATTCAAAGAATAAGAAGTTGGCTTCGGAAGGATAGACCTTCACCCTACTTTTTAGCTCGTTGTACAATCTCTTTCTCTCTCTTTTAATCTTCTCCACACAGGATTTCATGTAATCCAAATTTTCAAGGGATACTGTCGCAGCCAACACTGCGATGGATGAAACGGGAAACGGTGTTGTTACCTTCATGTAAGCCTTCTTTAGTTCTGGACTCATTACTGCATAGCCAATCCTAAGGTTCGCCAAGCCGAAGGCTTTGGAGAACGTCCTTGCGACAACTACATTCTCGTATTCGGTTAGATCGATTAGACTTCTACTTGCAAATTCCACATAGGCCTCATCTATAAATACTAGGGCATCACAACTTTCAACTATGCTTTTAACTGCTTCAGGATCTTCCAAGTTACCAGTTGGGTTGTTGGGTGAACATACGATTATTATCTTGGTTTTGTCTGTAACGGAGTTTACTACGGCTTCCTCATCAACTTTGAAGTTACTTCTCCTTCTAATTCTTATCTCCCTTGCGTTAAATATCGATGTTAAGGTATGGTAGTAAGGAAAAGATGGAATTGAAATTACAACCTCATCCCCAGGATCTATAAACATCTTAAAGATGTTTTCCAAAATACCATCTATTCCAGCCCCAATCACAATTCTTTCCTTTTCCACATTCAAATACTCCGATATCCTTTCAATTAGCTCTTCAATCTCGTTGGGACTGGGATATACGTGGAATCTATCGAAATTCCTTAGGACTTCCAATACCTTGGGATTCGCTCCATAAGGATTCTCGTTTGATGCAAGCTTAATAACTCTTCTCAACCCATACTTCTTTTTAACCTCATTTATGCTTTTTCCAGGAACGTACTCAGGAATTTTTCTCAAGTTTTCCCTTATCTTATCCGTTATCTTTCGATCCTTATTTCCACACTTTTCCAATTCTCATCAACTCCCTTAAGTGTTGATATCAGAGCTGAGATCACGTTACCAAATACCGATTGAACGTAGCGATTTAACGTAATCGTCTTTCCATCAACGATCAACTTCACTTGCATAGAGGTACAACAATTTTGTGTTTTTAAATTTAACCACCCCAATACCTCAGCATCGATTAACCAAAATCTTTAAGTAGCATCGCATTACTATCAACAACCTTGATCATAATAGATATGATCATAGTAATGAGGTGAAACGGCATGGAAAAGATTCCAACAGGAATTCCAGGTTTCGATGATGTCTTAAAGGGAGGACTAAGAAAAGGTTGGACTTATTTAGTTAAAGGAACACCAGGAAGCGGAAAAAACCATTTTTGGTCTTCAGTTCTTACTTGAAGGATTAAAGAGAGGTGAAAAGTGTGCCTACATATCGTTTGATGAAACGTCCGAGGAGGTTAAACTACAGGCTGAAGATTTTGGGTGGAACTTGGATGATGTCTACTTCATTGACAAAGTCAAAGATTTGGATATAATTAGTAGTAATATAATGTTTTACGATTTCGATACAACTGCCGAAATTACGAGCTTTATAGAGTCTGTAACAAAAGTTAGAGAGCTTGAGGGTGTAGATAGGGTATTTATAGATGGTGTTGGTGCTTTGAGAGATTTAACTAAAGATCCAACCATATCAAGGAGAATTCTAGTTTCCATAACCTGCTTTTTGAATTCGATAAAGGCAACAACTCTCATGGCCTGCGATATGACCGAGGAGTTTGGCAAGGAGATCATAAGTTACATAACGAGTGGAGAGTTCATACTGGAAAGAATTGAAAGGAAAGACGGGGAGATTCTAAGAGTTTTGCACGTTCTAAAGTACAGGGGCGGAGATGCGTATTTAGGAAGACATTACTTCGATATAACGAAAAGGGGAATTGTAGTCTATCCGATAATACCCAAAGTAAAAAGGAAAAGTAACGGTAACGGTAGAAGATTACTCTCCACTGGAAATATCGAGCTAGATTCGATGCTTGGCGGCGGTATATATGAAGGTTCGAGCGTGATAATTGCTGGAAAGAGTGGTGTAGGGAAAACAAATCTCTGCCTTCAAATTTTAAAGGAGAACGATTTGAGAGGAGATGTGGGGATCATCTACACTTTCGATGAATCTAAGGAGATTCTGCTGCAAAGACTTAGAGATCTATTCAACTATGAACCTAAAAATATGATAATCAGAGAGGTATCACCATCTATAAGTCTTGGTAAGTTCTATAACATGATAATAAGCGATGTAGAAACGTACAATCCTAAGATCGTTGCAATCGACCCCATAAATTACTTAGCAAGCATAGCCTTAACGATAGAGGAACTACTAAAGACTCTAAGGATGATCAGAACTCAACTTAGAGATATAGGAACGGTATTTATCTGCATAGATGAGATAGCCGAAGCTATGGGTGTCTTCCGTTTGACGGGATTTGGTATAAGCCCCTATGCAGATTATCTGATTTCTGGGAGGTTTATGGAGATCGAGGGTGAGCTTGTCAAGACAATTGCGGTTGTTAAAAATAGGTTTGGTAATCACGAAAGATCGATTAGAGTTTTGGATATTAAGGAGGGAGAAGGTCTGAAGATTAGTGAGCCTCTGAAGGAGTATACTGGAATAATAAGGGGTGTCATGACCAAAAGATAATTTTTTTAATGAAACTATAGGGGCTTTTAGCCCTTCATTTTCTGGTATGCATACATTGCAATACCCATAGCACCGATGGTTGCTGTTAAGGGTAACCAATCCATACGCTCACCATAGTGATGCCTTACAATTTCCATCAACTCCACAGCATTTACATTTACAATTTTATCACTAAGTTTTTCTTTTAAGTAATTATAAATGTACTGCAACCTCTGAACGACCTTAGCGTATGGTATCTGATACCCAAATGCACAACCATATACTAAAAACTGTGGAGTATCATGTTTCCTTATATAATCATAAACGATTTTTGCCGTTTGCGGTTCTCCCTGATATAAAAAGGTTGTAAAAACCCAGGGCATATCCTCTCTGATCATGCATTGTATATCCCCAAACTCTGGACCAAAGCCAAATATGAATCCCTTTACAGCACCTTTAAGATGTGTACTGTATTGCTCGAAAACGTACTCATCCCACTTGTGATGGTTGCTGAATGCTACAACCTTTAAACACATTCTTTTAAGCTTACTCTTACCTCTCTCTAAGTAATCTGGCAAATTTGGGAAATCGGATGGTCTGATCCTTCCATGTACATGGGCAGAGTAAAATAGATCCAGTTTTGGATGCTTAGTATCGTAGAAGTATTTGGCAATTTGAGGTGCAATATCCATTGCCAGAGCATCCATCCACCAGTTCAACTTCACAGTTCTCTTTTCATTGAATCTAAATGGATCGTGCCACTGATCGTAGTAGAACCCTTGCAGCATACCAAATCCAAGATCGCTCAATCCAAATGCAAGATATATTTTATCATCGCTGTATTCAACGTCGATTGGTATCTCTTGATGATATTCCTCAGGTTTCGGCATCCTCGAATGAACACTGTAGTTCAATGCAAAGGGTGCACCTCTTAGCGATGGCATAAGCCCAGTCCTCAATCCAGCCTTTGAGGCGCACTCCACCATTGCTCTTTCCAACTTACAAGTCCACGGATAACCCATGTTAAGTCCATAATATTTTATACTTTTATAATACTTCATAAGTAATTCCCGCTGCTTGGGATCTACTGGATTTAACGCCACACTGCACATACCGTAGCTTATTGCATAGTCTATCGTGAATCTAAATCCCCCATTGAATGCTATCTGCTCTTTATTGCAATCATCAAGTAGCTCATGCATCTGCCATTCATAACACTTAATAGCATCATTATTCCAATACTTCGAATTCACATCCCTCAGATCAATTATCTTTCTTAAACCGAATCTTTTTACGATATTTTCAGCATTTGGGTGAACTATTAAGGCATTTTTAACTCCAGCTATTGTTGTAGCTATATTCACGCTGTGAATGAATCTAGGATCGTATATCACGTATCCTTCAGCAAATCTCTTGACAAGCCTTACTAAAGTATTTAGATCGACATAGTTTGAGGATACAAGCCCTCTAATCTCATAAATCTTTAGCCACAACTCAGATTCTGATTTATATGTATCTCCCCTATAAAATTCTCTTCCATGCTCCCATATGCAGTATACCCCTCTACCTGTTTCGTACATATACCTATTGAGTATCCCCTGCGCAGAAAGGATCGTATATCTATGTTCAATTGGGATGTGCCTAGTATCGAACACGTATAAAGCTACACTAACGCTCGGTTCAACACCATCCATGGTTTTACCCATCATTGGTAGACCCAAACTCATAAAAACTAAGCTTTTTATAAATTCCCTTCTGTTCATAGTAGATACAATTATGATAAAAAAGTTTAAAGGTATAACGTTGCTCGTGCTTAACTTATGAACCACACAAATTATGAATGATCCAAACCAGAAGTAGAAGTGCCGAGGCCGGGATTCGAACCCGGGACCTTCGGATTATGAGTCCGACGCCCCAACCAGCTAGGCTACCTCGGCTTCAATATATTCATGCTCAACTGGCTATTAAAAATTTTCCAATAAAAACGACTTGGGAGATTAAAAAATAGTAATCAGAAAATAAAAGATTTAAGCCTTGACCAATTCCTTTGCAGCAAGCTTAATGTCCTCAGCCTTAACTGTCTTTCTTCCTGAGTTCTTCGCAAGTTCAACAGCCTTCTTTGAGATCTTTATAGCGTATTCTTCGATAGCTTCCGCTAAAGCCTTCTTTGCAGCTTCACTAACTCTTGGTGCGCCGGCATTTCTTATTATCCTCTCAACTGGTGCAAGTGGCAACTCCATCTAAATCACCTCCAGCTTTAATTATTTTAATTTTTTACTCATTACTTATATAAATCTTTAGGTTCATCGGAAGGTTTATAGGGCAAGTGATAAATGATATAGTTAGGAGACTTCTAGGGTTAATGTTTGTGGCAATCATATGTTGCAGTAATTCTAAATTTATTGTTGCAATAATCTTGGAGTCAAATGGAGGCAGATCAATGCCAAATCGGCTATCGTAAATAAGTATAAATACGTTAAAAGTAATCTACGATCGGAGGTGATGGGTATGGACATAGAAAGTTTAAAACAGTTGATTAGGGAGGATTACAACGTCATAGATGCAAATGAGACAATTTCAAAGGTAATACCAATGCTTGAAAAGTGGGAGGAGAAAAGTGCGATCTTGGTTGAAGAGGATGGAGAGATCATCGGCGTTGTTAGGGAGAGGGACCTGATTAGAGGTTGTGTGATGGTCAATCCTCACGAAACGAAGATCAAGCATTTCGTGGTTCGAACTGGAATCCTATCTCTAGATGATCTCACCCCAGAGAAGGTTGCAAGGAGATTCGTTGAAGACTCAACACCGTTTGTCATAGTTAAATTGAATGGGAAACACGGTGTTATCTTCGTTGATGACTTTTTAAAGCTTGCAAAACCAGAATTTGAGGATGTGAAGGTCAAGGAGATCATGAATCCCGAAGTTGTAACGGTAAGAGATCACGATACAATAGCCAAAGCTCTCGCTACGATGAGAAACCATGGGATAGACAGGGTTGTCGTCGTCGATGATAACAATAAGGTCGTTGGAATAGTTACCGGAAAGGACATAGTTGACAGGGTTCTGGCACCGAGAAAGAAGGCAACGCTTGGAGATATGAGTGGTGAAAAGGAGAAGACATTATCAATTATGGTCGAAAGTATCATGAGTTATCCGGTGATCACAGCTAGCAAGAACGACAGTGTAGCAAGTGTGATAGATACTATGATTGAAAAGAACATCTCAAGTGTAGTTATAACAAAGGATGGACTTCCAGAAGGGATCGTGATAAAGAAGGATATCCTTGAAAACTTCATAAAGAAGACTACCCCAACTAAGTTTGACATTCAGGTTATAGTTAAGAACATCACGCTCGACGATTTCGAGAAGGCAAGGATAAACGATGACCTTAACAACTTTATGAACAAGTTCAAGGACTACTTTGGTGAGGCAATTCTATTTGTATATATAAAGAAGTTTAGATGGGAGTATTACAGAGGACTCCCATGGATTCACGTCAGGCTGAAGCTCGCAAGCGATAAGGGAACGTTCGTTGCAACCGGAGAAGGCTGGGGTGCGGAGTATGCACTGCATGCAACACTTAGAAAGCTTGAAAGGGAGATACTTAAGGAGAAGGAGCTACTTATGGATAAGAAGATGATCAGAAGATTCTACGAAGATGTATTCCCCGATTTTATGAGCACAAGTGCTTAATAACTTTCTTCTTTTTCTCCCAGCTCTTCTTAATCCACCTTACAAAGGCCCAGTATCCGAACTTTATGGGTAAATTCTTAAAACCTCTAAAGTATGCTTTTATTAGGTTATCAATCCAGTAAATGTTGTGATCCATACATACAGCCATCAGCTCGCAGTGAATTTCGCTAAATCTTTCCATTATAAATCTTCTACTGTTTCTAAGTGCACAGACTTCCATCGGAATGAAGATCAACGGAACTATGAGGGACCTATATCTTCTCAAATCTTTAACAAGCTCAATAGTTTTAATTACATCATCTTCCTTCTCATCCGGTAGACCGATTATCAGAGTTGCCGCTGGTATCCAGTTGTTCTCATGCATGATTGCAAATGCCTCTTCAACAACATCCCACCATTCGTTTGGATGAAAAGGCAAACATTTACCATGCATATGCTTCTCCATGAGTCGAGGACTACCTGTCTCAAGACCCGTCTGAACTCCAAACATGTTAACGTTCTCACCAACACCCACTATCTCGTTTATCCCCTCAACGATTGAAGGTTTTGAAGCTATGGCTGCAAGAGAACAGTGACTGATACCTATGTTGCCCGTGACCTCCCTAACCTTCTTGAATAACTTCAAAACAGCATTCTCATTTGGAACAAATTTGGGATCCCTACAGTTGTAAAGGAGGACATCCTCCGCATGCAGAATGACTCCATTTGTCCCACCCCTAATACAAATTCTAGCTTCTTCAACGATTCTTTCGAGAGGTATATCTCTCCTCTTCTTCAAAGTCTCA
>CAZBFC010000119.1:0-1931 GCA_964491095.1 uncultured archaeon
GGATTATCGTGCTTTGTAGAAGTCGGAGGAATCAAGGTTTTGATTGACCCTGGTCTTGCCCTGGGTTATACGAGGTACAGTTTCCATCCTCATCCTCTTCAAGCCGTTTACGGAGACATTGTAAAGCATGAGATCGTTAAATCTTGGGAAAGGGCTACGGATATAATCTTAAGTCATTTGCACGGAGATCATATCCCCTTACCGAATCCAAATCCGTTTCAGCTTGGAATATCCGATGTGATCGATCTAAATCCTGATGCAACGATTTGGATAAAGCCTAAAAAGTTCTGCAGTGATATCGAACTTCCAAGGTTTATCGAACTCAAAAGGGCCTTTGGAGATCAGATCGTTGAAATGAGTATCGGTGAAGTCGATGGTATTTTACAATTCCTTGGTCCGTTCTCGCACGGATACGAGTCAAAAACTCTAGTTTTCGCGACGGCTGTTGAAGATTTCGTCCATACTTCAGATACTCAACTGCTAGATGTGCATGCAATTTCCACGATCTTAAAGCTTGAACCAAAGGTAATATTCTCCGACGGTCCTCCAGTTTACAGGTGGATCGGCAAAACGTATCTCTATCTATTTAAGGTAGCGTACGAAAACGCTTTAAGATTGATTAATCACTCTGAAATCGTAATCATAGATCATCACTTGATGCGATGTGATGCTGGACTTGAATGGCTCGAAAGGATCAGATTTGAGGGTAACGTTTTCTGCTCTGCTGAATTTTTAGATAAGCCGATTACAATGCTGGAGTCTTGGAGAAGAACACTTTACAGTGAAATTCCAGTCGAGAACGAATGGTTTAAAAGAGCATTTAGCGAGTGGAAGGACAAATGCAAAAGACTTCTACCCAAACTTGATAGAGAGCTCAGGAAAAATAAGCCAAGAAGAGAAGAAGAATTTAGAAGAGTCCTACACATCGTTGTGACCAAATCGTAGTTTTTTAAATACCGTAAGCTCTATCTTCAGCAAGCACAAAATGATTGATGTAAAAATGAAACTCTGGACTAATAGGCTATGTGCTTGATGCAGTTGGATTTCTGGAATATTAATTGGGCGGGTAGGTATGAGTAAGATCGATTTTGCAGTTCTTTGGGATTTGGATGGAACACTCATAGATACGATAGAATTGCACGTATACGCGTTCATCGAAGCCCTGAAAAGGATGGGATATGACGTCAATGAAGAACACGTGAAGGCATTTAGGCAAAGAATAGGAAGACGTTTCGTAGACATCGTTAAAGCGATATTTCCGGATATGTCGGAAGACGAAATCGAAAGGCTAAAGAGAATCCGTAGAGAAATCGTTCTTTCACGAATCGATCTAATAAAACCGCTTCCACCATCGCATCTATTGCCAACGGTTTCCAGAATGTGCCCAACTGCTTTAATTACATCGTCAAATAGACAGTTTGTGGAGATCGTACTCGATCGTTTTAAATGGAGATCTTACTTTGACGTTGTAATTACGGGAGATGATGTTAAGTACGGTAAACCAAATCCAGAACCGGTACTTCTCGCACTCGAAAAACTTGGAGTTTCACAAGGTGTTTTGATCGGAGATACAGAATATGATCGTTTATGTGCCACTAATGCAGGAATCATGTTTTTACCTGCTAACAAAGCAAGGGAAGTACTTGATATCTTGAGATCTCTCCCGTTAGTTTAGCTTTATGAATTGGAAGGATCAAAGCCATTTATGCGAATGCCTTTGTTGTCGTGACGGCTATCGATAAAAGGGGATCATAGTTGCAGGTGATAGGGAGTTTATCCCGATCTGGATAAGGTGAATGCTTTAAGAGAAATTTGGACTGATATACCACTTGTTTTTTAACCAGTTTTTCTAAATCATGCCAATGGTAAGGATAGGCCCATTTGATGCGACGTTGGTTCCGAAGAGTAGCTGGTACAAGAGTTTAGCAAAT
>CAZBFC010000120.1:0-5070 GCA_964491095.1 uncultured archaeon
GACCTGGTAGATTCGATAGAATAATCGAAGTTCCACTGCCAAATTACGAAGGCAGAATTCAGATATTCAAGATACACACTAGAAAGATGAAGCTTGCAGATGATGTGAACTTTGCGGAGCTTGCAAGACTTACGGAAGGAGCCAGTGGAGCGGATATCAAAGCGATATGCACCGAAGCCGGAATGTTCGCTATAAGGGAAGACAGAACAACGGTCAAGATGGATGATTTCCTCAAGGCAATTGAAAAAGTACTGCGAAGAGATACCAAGTTTGGTGACATAAAGGGCGTTATGTTCGTCTAGCCCACTTCAGAACCTCCCCTTTTTAATTATGTTTAGCAACTTTTTTTAGCATCTTTTCTTGGGTTTGATGCCGTATACGTAAATGTAACTCGTTGCTGCGATTCCAAAGCCAAGCTAAGGAAGAATGAGAAGAATATCGTCTGTAATCCTAGAATGAATATTGTAAAACCGAATATATCTTGATTTAGCATTGGTAAACTCTTGAATCCACTGTCAACCCACTGTCTTACCAACAGTAGGATATAGAAGAACCCCAACGCCGTTAAGAATATTCCAAGCAAAAGTCCCCTCTCCAACGTCATGAATCTCGCAATTAGCTTTGTGATCCTATCGTATTCAACCATACCCATCGATCTCGCATAGATGGCTGAGAACAGTCCAATGAATATCAGCTGGTATCCGGCTAGGGTCAGAAGTGCCGATGCTATCATGGAGTGTATTCCCAGACGGATACCAAATATCTTGACTTCGGTTACCGCCATCGTTACGGTGAGAAGGAAGCCAATGGTGAACATTATTAGGCCGGGAATGTAGAACAGATACTTCGGAGTCTGCAGAAGCATGAATCTGAGATGTCTCCAACCATCACTGAAGGAACTGAGCTTTGATTCTCCCCGGCGAGGATAATAGGTGATTGGAACCTCCTTGATCCTCAAACCCCTCCTCACGGCTTCGATTATCATCTCACTAGCAAACTCCATTCCATAACACTTCAGATCCATTTTCTCCAAAGCCTCTCTTGTAAAAGCTCTAAAACCGCTGTGAGCATCACTTACTCCAGCCTTAAATAGGACATTCAGGATCCACGTTAGGAGAGGATTTCCGATGTATCTATGCAGCCAAGGCATGGCTCCAGGCAAGATCTTACCCTTAAACCTGCTACCAATAACCAGATCTGCTTCACCCTTCCTTAAGGGTTCGAGAAGCTTGGGCATCTCCAAAAAATCGTAGGTGTCGTCACCATCTCCTATTACGATGTACTTTCCTTTGGCAAATCTAAAGGCGTAGAGGTAAGCGTAACCGTAACCCAACTTATCGGGAGTAACAACCTTAGCTCCCAATGAGCGAGCTATTTCGGGTGTTTTATCTGTTGAACTATCAGAAACGATAATCTCTCCATCGATTTTATATTCCTCAAAGACTTTCTTGATCTTCTCAATACAACGGCCAATGGTGTTTTCCTCGTTCTTCGTTGGAATGATCACCGAAACCTCTACCACATCTCAACCGTATTATTCTGAAATATAAGTTTTATGATCAATATATTTATATTCGATCTTCAACATGAAGCGTATGCGTAGACGCTTAGACCAGATATTAACGGCAATCTTACTCATAACTCTGATTGTATGTATAGCTTTAACCGTTTACATCGTAATTTTACCAAAAATCGGAGAAAGATTCACCGAATTCTATATACTTGGCCCAGAAGGAAAAGCCGCAAATTACCCAACAAAACTCAAGCTTGGACAGAATGGAACAGTGATCATAGGAGTTTCAAATCACGAATATAGAACGATGGACTACACTATAATCGTGAAGTTCGGCAACGTTACGATTTGGCGAAAAAAGATTACACTTAGGCACAACGAGACATGGGAGTACAACTTTACGTTCAAGGCTATAAAAAAGGGGAAAAGAATTAAGCTTGAATTCCTTCTCTTCGTCGATGAGAACTTTACGAAGCCTTACAGGGAGCTACATTTATGGTTAGATGTAAGCTAGCTTGCAAGTCTCAATATTATGAATATTTTATCAATCAACAGATATACAAATTTTCGAATATCCATTATTATCACCAGTATAATTGTGAACTTGAGAGTATTTATGGTTTTTGACCCTACATAAAATTACAAATTTAAAATAAAATTTTAAATAAAAAAATTAAATTAGTTTTAATAGAGAAATCGATTTAAAAATATTATTACTGTAACACCAATGGCTATTAAAATCGCACTACTTGGCTCTGGAATCGGAGGAGTAGTATATGTCACAGCTCTATAGGCATCTACCATACCGTAACCATAGTATTGATCCCATCCTGGACTTCCAAGGTCTATTGCTGTAGCTCTAAGTAAATCTCTTATCTGCTGATTCGTGTAGGTTGGATGTGTTGCCCACGCCAACGCCGCTACTCCTGCAACATGAGGTGTTGCCATCGACGTTCCACTTGCATATGCATATGTATGAATCCCATTATAATAGTATGTGGATAAAATGTACTCACCAGGTGCCACAAGCTCTTGCTCATTGCCGTAGTTGCTAAACCAACTTAGCTGATCATTTTCATCTATCGATCTAACAGCTATAACAGTATCGTATGCTGCAGGATATAATATTTGATTGGTTCCATCATTTCCAGACGCAGCAACTAGCAACGCACCTCTATTCCTTGCATACAAGCAGGCGTATTCAAGCGTTCGAGAATAATTCTCACCACCAAGACTCATGCTTATTATCTTTGCTCCCTTATCTACCGCATCAATGATTCCAAGCACTATATAAGAGTAATAACTAGTACCATTTTCATCTAAAACTTTCTCAGCCATTATTTTGACATCTGCAATTCCGGCAATTCCTATGCTGTTGTTTATAACAGCGGCAACAATTCCAGCACAGTGCGTACCATGCCCATTGTCATCCATCGGATCGTTGTCATCGTTTACCCAATCGTACCCTAACGGTACGTAATTGTCGATTAAATCAGGATGCTGATAGTCGATGCCTGTGTCGATTATAGCGACAATAGATTTGTTACCCAATGTGATGTCCCATGCATTAGTGACATTTATATTTCTTAAATTCCACTGTTATTCAAAATAAGGATCATTAGGTATATAAAATGCTTTAGTTATGTAATCTGGTTCAACGTATGCGACAGGTTACCTAATTTTTTCCTTAAGCTATCGAGAGATTCATTGGTCTTGATAACTGCAAATTTCAGCTTATCACAAACTTTTATAACTTTTGCATCTACTCCAGCTTTGGAGAGTATTAAATTAGCACATTCAGCCATAGAACCAACTTCTGCTCGCTTTAAGCCGATTATATACCTTTGCTCCGCATCTACTAAACCGATTGAAGCTATCAGTAATAATAATGTTACAAAAACTAAGGCTCGAACCGTCATGAGTCCATTGATGCTGTTTGAAAATAAAAAATTTGTTAAAAAATCTTGAGCTAAAACAATTATGTGGTGATCGGTGTTTACTCCAACCTGTACTACCCGACGAGATGGGTTCCACTTAGAAGAAGAGGCTTGGGTTGGCATAGATGTAACAAGCTCTACGAGGAGCACAACTGCATAGCATCCTGCGGGATAATCGACTCAAAGCTTGAGATAGTACTGGATATTAAAGGTTGCAACTTGAACTGCAAGTACTGCTGGGGCTGGAAGATGAGGTACCTCGCACCAGACATAGTGAAAACTCCAGAACAGGTCGTTAAAGATATACTCTGCAGAGCGCATCATACAATCAACGACAGATTAGTTGCCAGATCAAAGTACAGAATTGGAGTTGTTAGGATAACCGGAAACGAGCCTACCTTGCAGTGGAAGCATCTGATCGAGGTTATGAAGATACTGGACAATTATGAGAAGCTCAGAGAGATCTGCAATTCGATGAACTTCGATGAGAGAGCGGCCGAATACGTCTTTAACTCTAAACTGATAATAGAAACCAACGGTGTTCTGATCGGCATGGGGAAGGTTGACGTTGAAGATTTGAATCAGATAGAGAACATCGAGATAGATATAGACGTTTCGTTTAAGGGTGTGAATCCAAGCCAATTCGAATGGCTCTCCGATAGGCCGAAGGAGTACTTCAGATATCAGATAGAGGGTTTCGTTAGGCTCTTTGATTTTGCGGAATCGCTCGAAAACGTAAACGTGAATCCCGTTTTGGGAATTAATCATGCCCCAAATTACTGCGTATGGTATAGGGGAAAGAGATACATAATGGACGTCGAGATAGTTGATAAGTTCGGAAATAGATTAGACTTCGAAGAATACTCCAAAGAGTTTGAGGAAGAAGTGCTTTCAAGGAAGGAACTTAGGTTTGACGAAGCCCCATTTAGAGAATACTTTGGGATAAACAAGGAGAGAACGAGATTGGTTGTTGCGGTAGTTTATAAAGGAAAAAGGTATCTGCATGTGTTGCCATCCGAAATCCCAGAACTTTGCGGTCAGACAGTCCCGTAATCATCATAAGTCAGGGCTCACGGGGTTTCTTCATCCCACCTAAACTTGGACAATTAAAGATTTTAAAATTTCATTTACTTTTTTAAACTTCACATCGAGCTTTATATAAACTATAACTAAGATATCCCAGTTAAATCTTCGTTGCTGTTTAAACTGTACACAACTTAAGATCTGTTTAGATGCCATCTTTGTGGAAATATATTTTTTATTAATAATTTTATCATTGTATTTAGTTATCGATACATCAGTTCGGCTTAGATATTATATAAGTTAAATTCTCCTAAATGAACAAGTAAGCTTTAAAAATAGCTGAATATTAATTAACAGTACTTTATGCTAAAGACGATCGTCAAATGTGCTACTTTGTGAACTACTGGCTCACAGTGCTTCACAAAGTGATGATGAACTATCATAATCTATTTATATAGTAACAATGAATAAAGCACAAAATGCATAGTTAAGTTGTGTTTGGTAATCTAAGAGTTGAATGAGTGTTAAAGTCCATTTGACAGTCTGAACAAACGACAGAACGACCAAACACAATTTAACAGCTTAAGCATAACAACA
>CAZBFC010000121.1:0-3856 GCA_964491095.1 uncultured archaeon
AAAAATGTTGAATTTTTTGATAGAAGGATAATCTTGGGGTCTATCCTCATAGTTGTGGGGGTTTACGAATGTTCAACTTAATAGCATCAGAATCGTTAGCTTTAAAGCTTAAGAATACGGTGGATATTAGACCAACTATGATCATCAGGAAAGCAAATCTGAGCATTAACCTAAAGCCGAAGAGCTCAGCAAGAAATCCTCCCAAAATTGGCCCAATAACCCAGCCCAGGCTCCATACGGTGTTGTATATACCCATTGATTCACCCCGTTCATCTTTCCTTGATAAATCAGCGATGTAGGCTGGAGCTACGGTTCCAATTGCGGCCCAAGCGAAACCTTCTAGAACGTGGATTGGAAAAGCATAGATGTAATGGTTTATGATAGAGTATACAAGCATCACTATCGCAAACGCGATTTGAGAGAGAATTATCAGCGGCTTTCTCCCGAATCTATCCGAAATCTTACCTATGAGAATCGATGTGAATACTCCCGTTAATGCCCCAACCGTAAAGAGCATTCCAACCACGATCTTGCTGGCTTTGAGCTCGTCTGAAATGTAGATCGGTAGGACCGAGTAAACCATACCTGAGGATATCATTAGGGGTAGAAGTGAAGCGCAAAAGGCTACGACCCTTTTGTTCATGGCTCCTCAAGCTCCCTCTTAAGTCTTTCATAAAATTCAAGCATAAATCTGTGTCTATCCTCGGCAATCCTTTTGGCGGTATCTGTAAACATCATATCCTTGAGTCTGAGTAGCTTCTCTTCAAAATGTTTTAGTGTATCTTCTATGCTCCTCCCATGCTCACCGCTGAACATGAACGCCCTCGCAATTCCTATCGCTCCGATCGCATCCAACTTATCAGCATCGCTCAGAATTTTAGCCTCCAAAGTCTTCGGTTCGATGCCCGATGAGAACGAATGAGCCTCGATGCAGTGTGCAACCTTTTCTATGAAATCCTCATCGTATCCTTGCCTTCTTAGAATCTCTCTTGCGATCTTTGCTCCCTCAATCGCATGATTGGGCTTATCCCTTGCTATGTCGTGAAGCTCAGCTGCTTTCTTAACAACTTCAACGTCTGCTCCTTCCTTCTTTGCAAGATATACAGCCCATCTCAACACCCTTTTGACATGTCCGTCATCGTGTGATGTCATCTCTACAACCTCCAGAACGTCTAACTATCGCCTTAACACCACTTCTCTCCTCAAATTCTGCAATAACTTCTAATTTCTCAGGCTCCAACGCTTCGAGAAGATCGTTGAATATCTTACCAACAACAGCCTCATGATGCATCGTTTTATCTTTGAACTCCTTGAAGTAATCGTCGAGCGATTCGTACTCTATCAACCTGTCTCTGGGCTTATACCTGATCCTTATCACGGCGTAATCCCTCCTGCCTGTAACAGGGCATATGCATGTGAAGTTTTTGTAGACGAATTCCGCCTCATGCTCGCCGTAGATGTTTGGAATAGTCCTTATCTTTCTTATCTTGATCGATTCGAGAGCTCTGATCAGTTCGTCCTCATTTCTTGCTACTGCTGTGGAGAAGTACAGAGGCCAAGGAGATTTTACGGCTTTGGGACAGAACGCTATTATCGGCTTTCCCTTAAGCGAAGAAATTAAAACCTCTGCCATAGCTCCAAAGCTTGGATTTGTTGCAAGGAGGACTATTACATCGGCCTTCTCACAAAACTCTAAGTCATTTTTGACGATCTCTCTCCAGAGCTCGGGTTTGTCTCTAAAATCATCGACGTCGCTGTAGTCTAGCTTAAGTTGATCCAGGACCTCGTAGCCCTTATCTATTAAAAACTTCTGAACCTTCCTTATCTCCTCAAATCCTCCATAACCGACGGAGCCGCATACGATGATCTTCATAGATGTGTCCTTAACATTTCGATTTTTGTTGCTTTACCCAAACAAATATTTAGTCATGATGATGTAATATTAAATATGGGTGCAGATATCGGTGAATTACTTGAAAGAGAAGAGGTTGAGATCGAATACTTTTCTGGTAAAAAGATCGCGATCGATGCCCTCAACACACTCTATCAGTTCATTGCGACGATAAGACAACCTGACGGAACTCCGCTCAAGGATTCTCAGGGTAGAATAACCTCTCATCTCTCTGGCATTCTCTACAGAGTGTCCAACATGGTTGAAGTTGGGATAAAGCCTGTTTTCGTATTTGATGGGAAGCCACCTGAATTCAAGAGGGCTGAAATTGAAGAGAGGAGAAGAGCAAGAGAGGAGGCTGAGGAGAAGTGGAAAAGAGCTTTAGAACTCGGATTAAGGGAGGAAGCTAGAAAGTACGCCCAAGCATCTGCGAGGGTTGATGAGTACATCATAGAGTCTGCCAAGACCCTTCTCAATCTGATGGGGATTCCCGTAGTTCAGGCTCCTAGCGAAGGAGAGGCTCAAGCGGCTTACATGGCTAGGAAGGGTGATGTCGATTTTACAGGCAGCCAGGATTACGATTCTCTATTGTTTGGAAGTCCAAAGCTTGCGAGAAACTTGGCTATAACCGGTAAGCGGAAGTTGCCGGGAAAGGACGTTTACGTTGAAATAAAGCCTGAAATAATAGAACTTGATAAAAATCTTAAAAACCTTGGAATTACAAGGGAGCAGCTCGTAGATATAGCGTTACTGATAGGAACGGATTACAATGAGGGAGTTGAGGGGATCGGGATAAAGAAGGCCTACAAGTATATCAAAAATTATGGCGACATATTCAAGGTTTTGAGAGTCCTGAAGGTTCAGCCAAAGGAGCCAATTGAGGAGATAAGGGAATTCTTCTTAAATCCGCCAGTTACGGATGATTACGAGATAAAGTTTGGTAAGCCGGATGAGGAGGGTATAATCGAGTTTCTATGCGAAGAACACGATTTTAGTAGGGATAGGGTAGAGAAGGCCGTTGAGAAGCTTAAGTCTGGGCTTAAGTCAAGTCAGTTAACTTTGGAAAGGTGGTTCGGTTGAGGTGATAGGTATGAAAGAGCACGAAGCCGATGTTGACGTTAGGGTTGGAGTCATTACCGTTTCCACTTCTAGATGGAGAAAGTTTGGAGATGTAATGGGTGTTGAAAACATTCCCGAAGATGATAAATCTGGCAGGATCCTGGCTGAAGAATTGAACTGTGTAGACTATAGGCTTGTTCCAGATGACAGATCTAAGATCATCACGGCGATCTTGGATATGCTTAACAAGGTTGACGTAATCATAACAACCGGCGGAACGGGTATATCTCCCAAGGATGTGACGATAGAGGCCGTTAAGATGGTTGTTGAGAAGGAGATGGAGGGTTTTGGAGAGTTGTTCAGATTGCTAAGCTACAACGAAATTGGAGAAGCTGCGATGCTTACAAGGGCTTTTGCTGGAGTTTCAAGAAATAAGGTGATATTTTGTCTTCCTGGATCGGAAAATGCTGTGAGGTTGGGTGTAAAACTGATAAAACCCCAACTCAAGCACATCGTGACACATGCCAAGGGTCTGAGGTAAACCACAAGTGTAAAATATCCATCGAATCACCTTATATTGGGCGGGGGTTGCCGAGTCAGGACAAAGGCGCGGGATTGAGGGTCCCGTCCCGTAGGGGTTCGTGGGTTCAAATCCCACCCCCCGCATCCTATCAAAACTTTTTAAGTTTAATCCAATTTTACGTCAATGAATCCCATATTAGAGCTGGAAAATGTTAACAAGGACTGGAAGGAATTTAAACTAAGAGATATCTGTCTCGGCATCGATAGGTCAGAATATTTCGTAATTTTGGGTCCAAGCGGGGCAGGAAAGACACTTTTACTTGAAGTTATAGCTGGAATTCACCATCCAGACAGAGGTAAAATCTACATAGACGGTTGCGATGT
>CAZBFC010000122.1:0-3186 GCA_964491095.1 uncultured archaeon
CTTTATGTAGCCGTAGCCCGTGTGCGGTTTGATGGGCTTGATCCCAAAGGTCACCAGGCGATCGCTGGCCAGCTCCTCCCCCTGCTTAACGGCTTTGAGGTAGCGCTCGTCGGCCTCGAGGTAATGATCTGAGGGTAGAACCAGGACCTTGGACCTGTCGTTGCGCTCTCTTATCGTTTTTATCCCCCAGTAAATGGCAGGAAGGGTGTTCTTACTGGCCGGCTCCAAGAGGATGTTCTCCTCGGGTATCCTCACACCCATCCCGTCCAGGTCATCGAGGATCCTGAATTTGTACTCCCTGTTTGCGACAACGTGAACTTCATCAGGGTCGGAGAGGAGGAGGGCCCTCTTAACGGTCATCTGGAAGAGCGAGCGGCCGTTGAAAAATCGAATGAACTGCTTTGGCATCAGCTCCCTGCTGAGGGGCCAGAGCCTCGTGCCCCTTCCACCGGCCAGTATGAGGGTCTGCATAGGGATGTGGATCGAGTGAAGCTTATAATCTCACACGAACGCGTTAACGTCCATGTTGGGGACTATCCTGAAAATCAGTGTTCACAGGGGAGGCTGCTTGGCATCAGGAGATGGTTGAGCACGTCGACACCCGATGTCGGAGTACAGTTACTATCGCCCCGGTAGTTAACCTATCGAGGCAATAGTTATATGAAGGGTATCATTAGGCTACAGCGCTCGAGGTAGCTCCCCATCAGAGGCCTGGGAGTTCCCCTAGGGCGAGAGGTTGTTGAAGCCTGGAGAAAAGGATGTGGAGAGCTCCGCTCAGGTGTTTCTTCGGATGACCTTTCACGCCTTGAAAGTTATCGCCCCTCCGTTGTTTTGACTCCCCCGGAGGAGAAGAAGAGATATAGAAAGTTAAAGAAGTTGGTTGAAGGGTTGAAGACGAATCTGGAGAAATTGAGAGCGATAATAGAGGACGTAATCAAGCTGGGGAAAGAGGCTTACGGTATGAGGGATTTCCACTGCTATGCATTCGAATGTTAAAAAGAGAGCTTGTCTTTCTGTCCTCTTGACAGGGATGACATTGAGTTCAGTTTCAGGGAAAAGAAGGTTATTCAGAAATTATCTGAATGGTGAGACGGAGAAGACCCTAAATGTCTTTAGTAAGATACCAAAGGTTTTATATACAATTTAATAATTATATACGCTATGATGACGATCTCCACAAGGATTGACGAGGAGATTGCAGAAGAAATCGAGAGGATAGCGAAGAAGAAGGGTGTTGACAGATCTGCTGTGATAAGAGAACTTCTTAAGATTGGTATTCAGGAATTCAAACTAAAAGAAGCACTTGAACTTGTAAGGGAAAGGAAAGTTACGGTGTGGAAGGCCGCAGAAATTGCCGGACTGACTTATAGAGAGATGTTGGAGAAGCTCAAGGAGCATAACGTTCCATTCCCTATCACCGAGGAGGAACTAGCCCGTGAGCTTGAAGAAATCAGCAGTGAGTAATTCCGGCCCATTGATTCACTTGGCCAAGGTAGGATTACTCAAACTAATCAAGCTTTACGATACGGTAATACCTGTGGAAGTTAAATACGAGGTTGTTGACAAGGGAAAGGAGAAAGGATTTACCGATGCTCTTTTAGTTGAAAAAGCAATAGAAGAAGGTTGGATTAAAGCTATTGACGTAAGCGTTGATGATAAATTTGCTAAAGTAGCAGAAATCTCCGGGTTGCATGAGGCTGAGATTGCTGTTGTTTATTATGCTTACAAAAACGGTATTACTGCGTTACTGGATGAAGATGCGGCAAGAGTTTTTGCAAGAGGATTGGGTGTTAAAGTCAGAGGAAGTTTGGGCTTATTGATCGAAGGACTAAAGAAGGGCTTAATATCCTACTCAGAAGCAGTTAAAGGTTTAGACGATCTATCTAAGGTTATGTATCTCAGCTCAGATGTGTATAAGCTTGCTTTGAGGGAAATTGAAAAATGGAAATAGGTTTTCCAAGATCTAAGAATAATCTAAACTACTACAATTCTCCTTAAATCAAAGACAAAGAAACCAAAAGAAGTATCGTGAAGACACTCTTTGGGTACTATAACCTATACCATCGAAAGCACCAGGAATGTCTAGCTTGAGAGAACTCTTGATTATCAGCTTTACGTCAGATTTGGCAGTCTTTAGAATATTTAAGATCGTATCTATGTCCGCCCTCCTGTCGGATTCAAAAGTTCCACAAACTTCATGTGAGTTTCTGATATTGGACTCTGAGATAGCAATAATGCTTTTCTCACCAACAAAGCTCAGTACTTCTGGCTTGTAGCTTGAAATATTTCGCTCAAAAAGAGGCTTTAAATCTCTAAGTGCTTTCCTCATACCTTCATCTAAACTCCGGGATACCTCGCTTACCCTGTGAGAATGGGGCGAGGCAGGGAGAGGAAAGGGGGAGGTTCGATCCCTGCGCGTGTTGAGGGTATGAAAGCCACCACAGGGATTTTTACTTCTGACCTTCATTAAGAAATGGGCCGACATTCAGCTTGAGAGATCTTTTGGATGATTGCCACTCGTTGTATATCCTTAATTTTTGTATGCATCGATCAGCTTGCTTGTATCGTAGAGGTCCTTCTCCATTCCGCATCCCTCATCTTTTTGTAACATTCTATGGCTTTTTCAAGCTCTAAATCGTCTAAACTTTTCTTGAAGTCATCACCAAGCTCCTTCAAGAGTTCCTTTGTGCTAATTTCTGTCCTGACCTCCTCCAGCTTCTTCAGGTAATCTACTATCGCCTTTCTAACCACCTCGCTCCACCTAATTTCGCTGTACTTCTTCATCTTTTTGTAGATATTATCGGGTATTGAGAGGGTTATGTTGGGCATACACATATCTATGTGAATTCAAGTACTTGAGTCTTCTCCTCCGACTCCTTGTTTGCGATGATTGAGCTGAGGTAATCCCGCCGGAGGAACGTTGATCACCTCTACCTTCCTGCCTCCAAGCCTGACCCTGACTCCTTTAAACAGCTCCCGGCACAATTACCTCGTTAAAAAAGTCTTTCAGCAGGTTTAATCTCCGGATTTTTGACGGATGGATGAGGGGTGAAGAATTACCACCTTTGCAAAGGCCATATCCTCCTCAAGCTCCTTCTCTGTATAGTGCCTCTCGATTTTCCTTCTGCCAAGTTCCTCTATGAACTCCCATTTGCTTATCTCAGCAAGTTTTCTTGCCTTGCCAAT
>CAZBFC010000123.1:0-7124 GCA_964491095.1 uncultured archaeon
CCGAATTCATAGACTTCCAAATCTCTTCCAAGCATCTTCGCAGCTTTTTCAACCCATTCCTTCTCCTCTTTCGATGCTGTAACGGTTATGAGCTGTAAATCGTAAAGAGAAGCCAAAAATGATGAGTCTAAACCACCCGAAAACGAGATACAAGCGTAACCAGGCTTGAAACTAACCAATTTCTTTTCTATAATCTCCATAAGCTCCTCCAAGCTTGCATCGATCTTCTTAAATACATCATCAAAATGGTAGATCTTCCTTTCGATTACGTTTCCGTTGTAATCGATCTTCACCACTTCACCGGGCAGAACCTCCATTGGACTCGTATCGAAGTACGACTTGAAGGATGAAAAGGTTAAATCGAACGGATTATAGTACAGAGGTTTTCCACCAAGTATGTCCCTCGATACTAGAATATGACTTGGCCTAAATGCTACTACCGAATAGAAACCTTCTATTTTAATCGGAAGCTCGTCGGCGTACTTCAGATTTATCCTTTCATCACTATCGAAGAATATGTTACCCTCCTGCTTTGAAGGAAATCTTGTGGAGGCGTATATCCTCCTAGCCTTTCCGTTTTCAATCTCAGCGAATGCGTATATCGACATCAGAATAGCTTATAGATACAACCATAAAACGGTATCGATGAGGTGGAAAATAGTCAGGGATACCTTAATAGTCGAAGGACTATTTTTTGCGATAAGTTCTGGGGTTTTGGGTGGCTGGGGTGAAGTTGAGTACCTCTTCAATCATACCGTTAGGGGAGAAATTGGAGATCCCAAGGAATATATCAAGTCAATTGCCAAAGAATTTGGACTAAAGAGATTCTTCGGATTGCTTACATCAGTTCCAATGGACAAGCTCGCGGTTGTCAATGTTGGGGAAGTTACAGCCTTTGTTACAGCTGGGATTAGAAATCCGAATGAAAAGATCGGAACTATAAACATAATTATAGTTGTGGAAGGAGACATGCCGGAAAGTGCGATGATAAATGCCGTGATTACGGCAACCGAAGCAAAATCGTTTGCTCTATTAAAGGCTGGCTTAAACTTCACTGGAACTTCTACAGATGCGATAATAATCGCAAAGACTGGCAGAGGTAAATACCACGAATATGCTGGGTATGGGAGTGAATTGGGAAGAAAAATCTGGACAGCTGTAAAGAGTGCCGTCGGTCAGAGCCTTTCGAAATGGGGCTCAGATTTCAGTCCACCTTAGCAATCGTTTTATAACAGCTTTGATTAAGCTGGCTATCATGGGGAGTGTGAAGGATCTCATAGTCATCAAAGAGCCAAAAGTTGACGAATTGGGTTTAGGTAGGTTTGTATTTTCTGATAGATACTCCGTGTTCGACTACGGAAGGATGCCTGATGAGATCGAAGGAAAGGGTGCATCGCTCTGCATGATCTCTGCATTCTTCTTCGAAAGACTTGAGGAGGAGGGAATTAAGACCCATTACATTGGATTAGTTGAAGATGGAAAGGTTAAAAGATTCGATGAAATCGAAAGCCCTACGAATGTAATGGAGATCAAGTTAGTAAGAGTTCTAAAGCCTACCAAAGTAAATGAACACTACGATTATTCCATATTTAAGAAGGAAAAGGGAAATTTCCTAATTCCGCTTGAGGTAATATACAGAAACGCTTTGCCTGAGGGAAGTAGCGTTTTCAGAAGACTTGAAAGGGGTGAAATAACTTTAGAGCAGTTGGGCTTGGATCACTATCCTAAGCCAAATGAGAGGCTTGAAAAGCCGATTTTGGATGTTAGCACGAAGCTTGAGGATAGGGATAGGTATCTGAGCTGGAACGAGGCTAAAGAGATTGCAAATTTAAGCGATGAGGAACTTGAAGAGATAAAATCCACAACGCTCAAGATCGATGAGATAATAACCAGGGAAGTCGAAAAGGTTGGGATAACCAACGATGATGGAAAGATCGAGTTTGCATTCGATGCAGACAGAAATCTGATGGTAGTTGATGCTGTGGGTACGCCAGATGAGTGTAGATTCAGCTTCGAAGGTATTCAGATAAGTAAGGAGGTGCTGAGAAAGTGGTATAGGAAAACCGATTGGTACAAGAGAATTGAAGAATCAAAAGACAAACCTAACTGGAGAGAACTTGCTGGAGAACCTCCAAAGTTGCCTGAAGATTTGCTGAAAGCTGTTTCCGACATGTACAAAGCCTGCTGTAACGAAATAACTGGTAAGAGGTTATTCGACGTTGACAGCTTAGGTGAGATAGTTAAAAGATTGCGTGAGTTACTGTCTTAGGATTGCCTAGATTTTTTGCTTTATTTTCAAGCATCGTTAGTTATATCTAAACGATTAACGTTCAAACCTCAATGAAACTTCTGAAATCGAAGGGACAACACATATTGATCAACAAAAAGTATCTGCATAAGATTATCAAGTACGCAGAACTGAATTTTGATGATGTTGTACTTGAGGTAGGGTGCGGAACTGGAAGACTTACAAGGTTACTGCTTAAAAGTGTCGAGAAAGTTTATGGGATAGAAATAGATGATAGGATGGTCAAATATCTTCAAAAAAGGTTCGAACATGAAATTAAATCTGGTAGATTCGTTTTGATCCAAGGTGATGCTCTTAGGGTTGAATTTCCAGAATTCGATAAGTTCGTTGCAAGCATTCCCTATCAGATCTCCTCACCGCTTACGTTCAAACTTTTAAAGCACAATTTCAAGCTAGCCGTTGTGACTTACCAGAAGGAGTTCGCTGAGAGACTTGTAGCAAAGCCTGGAAGCAAGAAGTATGGAAGACTCAGTGTCGTTGCAAGGGCGTACTGCAGGGCTGAGATATTGGATACGATTCCACCCACTGCTTTTAAGCCAAGGCCAAAGGTTGAATCTGCAATAGTTCGAATAATTCCAGAACCAGAGATAAAGGTTAAAAACTTAGAACTTTTCGAAGATCTTGTTAGATTTGCATTTTCTCAGCGAAGGAAGATGTTTGGCAAAATCGTTGAAGAGTGGTGTGAAAAGAAAGACGTTAAAGTTGAAATTTCGGAGGATTTAAAGAAAAAGAGACCTGAGGAAATCCCACCAGAAATCTATGCTGAGATAGCTGATTCTGTAGAGTTATGACTGCAGTCTATCCACCTCAGGAAGATTCGGAACTTCTGCTTGAGGTTGCTCTAAAAGAGATCAAGCCATATGATGACGTTTTGGAGGTGGGAGTTGGTAGCGGTTACGTTTCTGAGAAACTTAAAGATAAGTGCAAGTTTTTATTAACGACAGACATCTCTCCCTATGCAGTAAAAGAAGCCAAGAAAAAGGGCTTAAATGTAATAAGAACCAATCTTACAAAAGGAATTAGAAAGAAATTTACGTTGATCCTCTTCAATCCTCCTTATTTGGAGCTTGATGAGGAAGAGAGATCAGGAGATTGGCTTGAAAGGGCTATCGATGGTGGAAGGCACGGAATAGAAGTTATGGTTAAATTTTTGGATGAGGTTAAAGATGTTCTAGCTAAGAATGGAAGGATAATTCTGATAATCTCGTCTTACAACATTCCATATATATTTGAAGAAATCAAAAAAAGAGGATTTAAATTTGAGATCGTTGCTAAGCGGAGATTATTTTTTGAAGAACTCTACGCCCTTAGGATAGTCTCTTCTCAAGATCAATAACTCTCTTCAACGTTAGCAGGAAGAGTACTGCTATTATTACCATTACGACCGTCGATGCTAAGAAGACCGCTGTGAAGTCGTCCATGCTAAGTTATCACTCTCATTAAAATATAGTTATTTCGATTGGTGTTGTTTTCAGATTTACAGCAGTCTAACAAATAAACTTACAAAGTGCTTATCTTGCTTGCAAGCTTTGCCAGGACTTCCTTTCTCTTTGCTGGAATGAACTTTATCGAGCCCACGACCAAATGTCCACCACCTTCAACTCCAGCTCCAGGTACTTCCTGCTGTAGTTCCTTAACGAATCTTGGAATATCCAATTCGACACCTTCACTTCTTATAACAGCAAAATCGGGGCCGTAACCTATTGTTACGATCTTCGGATACTTCTGTTTCAGTCTATCGTGAACCTCGCCAGTCAGCTTACCTGGAGGTGGAAAAGTGAACTTCTTCGCATAGTTCTCTACGTCGAAAGCTGCCAAGACTACTCCATTTGGTAACTCCTGAATCTTAAGCCCCTGCATTGCCGTTTCAACCTGAGCCTCTATAGCCTCCTTTGCATAGCTTGAGAGCATCTCAACCAACTTCTTCTGTCTGTCCTTCCTACCGAATCCCAGTATCTCATGCATTATGTATGAGGAAGGACGATACCTTAGATGAAATCCCTCGTATTCCAAGGCCAACCCGATGTTGTAGAGTTCCTCTCTGCTAACTCCGCTCAGCTCGATGTACTTCTCAACCTCTCCTTCGGCTCTATCCCCGACGACAGATACAGCAGCAAGTAAAGTTAGATCGCCGACATCTGGATTTATCATCCTTGCAATTTCTGTGCAGAGTACTCCAGATGTGTAGTTGCTGTCTCCACCGACTTTATACGGATTAACATGGTAAAGTAGATACTTGTCAACCTCCTCATCTGGGAAATGATGATCTATGGTTATTACGTCTGCTCCAAACGCTAAGAATTGTCTAATAGCTGGAATATCCTCACAGCCCGATCCGTTGTCCACGAGCACGACCAGCGGAATCTTGTCACCATGTCTGTCCATATCCTCAAGAGCTTCATCCAAATCTTTAACGACATCTTCAAGCTCATAAAACGGAGCTCTCGAAACTCTCCTCTTTACCAGATAATACTTCGCTTCTGGATCGGCATGTGTCTTCTCAACTAAATCGATCAAGGCTTTCTCAAGCGCAACTCCACCACAAACACCATCAGCATCCCAGTGATGTCTTATTATAATCGGTCTCGACTCAAATACGGCTTTTCTGAGCTCTTTGGCAACCGCCATCATAACATCCTTCAGAGCATTGAGAACTTCGCTCTCTATTAGAAATCCTCTGAAAATAGGTTCACTTCTCTTCTCTAACTCCTCCTGAATGAGTCTATGGATTGCATAAGCTTCCTCTCCAAGCAATCTTTCCATTTCGAGGACTTCGATGTATGGCTTGGTCTCCCTCTTCTTTACTATGCCTATAACCGTAACTATATCATCCACATGAATCTCCGGATAGGCTCTATCACCACCCTCGAATGCTGCTGCATTAACGCTTCCAGTTTCATCGATTATCGTAAAAATAGTAGGGCCTCCAGTCTCCTTGATATGGGTAACCTTACCCCTTATTTGAACCATCTTTCCAGCCAATTGCTCAAGTTGTGAGATCTTAACAAGGGGAACATCCTTAGACACTTCAACAACAGCATAATTATCCATTGGGTTTGGAATTAGGTCGATTTCTCCCGTCGGTCTTATGTTCGTAATTTTAACTAAAACTGTATCATCCTCCTTAAGCTTAAGGTTACCAAGGTTCTTCTTATGAATAAGTCCCCTTAACCTCTTGTTTAGTTGAACAAAAACACCTATATCGGTCACAGCAGAAACTTTTCCAATGTAAACTCTATTGAGTCTTAGATCCTCAATCCCGCAACTATTTCTGAGCTGGTAGGCATGAGGCTTTCTTCTACAATTTGGACAGAGATCATGACCTCCTATGACCTTAGCACCACATAACTTACACTTTCCAGCCTTTCCTGTTCCGTTGCAAACTTTGCACACTTCCAAACGTTTGATCTTGCCAGTACCCTTGCAAACTCCACAGATTCCTTTCATAAATAGCTCCAATTGCTCTTTTGAGAGCTCAGCCGTTATCTTTGGATCAAAGCTTTTGGCTTTTCCCGTTCCTCCACAGGTTTTGCAAGGCTCCTCTACCTCGATGTAACCCTTGCCACCACAAGCATCGCATATCATTGCAGAGCTATTGAATGTCTATGGATAAAAGTTTGACTAAGCGTGTAATTCCTTCTCATCAGCTTTCATAACGGCCAAGAATATGTTTGCCTTGAGTGTCATTTCAAAGTACTTTTTATCTGGCTCCAAAACGGCAAACTTCTTTGGAATAGGAATCATTAGTATCTCTCCACAACAGTAGCTGTACCTACCTTCTTTATCTACCACTATGTCAACATCCATGGGATTCTCTCTTGTCAGTGATATGTACACCGTACAATCTTTGTTCTCTCTTACCAACCTCATTAAATCTTCAAGCCTATATTTCGATAGCAATCCACCGAATATCCTATCTACCAACTTACATTGGTGAGGGTCTTCAAGCTCGTAACGATTCATCTCATTGCAAGTTAGATCAACCTAAGATAAAACTTTCCGTTTGAGTGTGATAAATTGTAGATAACGATTAATTATATAAATTTAAATTTTTTAGATAATTTTTGCAAAACGTTTATATATCATTATTAGGACAAGCATAATGATGGAGGTGCACTAGATGAAGATTCTAATTGTAGACGATGACATTGCAATAAGGGAAATTTTGAAAATTATGTTAAATGGTTTTGAGGTTATCGAAGCTGATAACGGTGAGGATGCCGTTAGAATATATGAGAAAATTAGACCGGATATAGTCTTTATGGATATAGTTCTTCCAAAGATGGATGGTATCGAAGCTACTAGAGAAATACTTAAAATTGATCCAAATGCTAAAATTGTAGGAATTACAGCATTTGAATCAAAAGGAGAGGAAATGCTTAAGGCAGGGGCAGTTGCCTTGCTTGAGAAACCCATAACCAAAAGCAAAATTTTTGAATTGATTGAAAGAGTATGTGGAAAAGCTCTATCCCGTTGATCGTTATTGGTATCATATTTGCAATTATTAGTGCCTTCCTACCAAAGGATCTAGCGAGAATTCACAATTATATTTACACGTCAATAGCTCCCCTCCTGATAGTTGCTGTATCTTTAATCGTATACATACATACCCGAGGAGAACTTAGAAGGTTATCCCTTGCAGTTATGTTGCTATCTTTCTTAAATTGGTTGGGTGAGATTACTTGGAATTACTATGAAATTGTGGGGATTGAACCATTTCCATCTCTAGCTGACGTTTTCTGGATCTCTGCGTACTTCCCAACAATCTACATTCTATTAACAATTCTTAAAGATAAAATTAAATTTATAAATTTAA
>CAZBFC010000124.1:0-3626 GCA_964491095.1 uncultured archaeon
CAAATGCCCTCATAACACTTGGAGTTAAGGAGCAAGATGTAGTTACAATCTACATGGGAATGGTTCCAGAGCTCGTTGTAGCTATGTTAGCTTGTGCAAGGATCGGTGCAATTCATAATGTTGTTTTTGGAGGTTTTTCAGCTACCGCTTTGAAAGACAGGATAAACGATGCAAATTCCAAAGTGATCGTTACGATGGACGGTTACTATAGAAGGGGCAAAGTTATTGGAACCAAGAATATCGTTGATAAGGCTTTGGAAGGTTGTGATGTTGAGAGCGTTGTCGTGCTTGAGAGAGTAGGCAACGATGTGAACATGGTTGATGGAAGAGACGTCTGGTGGCATGAGTTGGAGAATGGTCTACCCGACAAGTGTGAATGCAAACCCCTTGACAGCGAGCACACCTTGTTCATACTGTACACGTCTGGAACGACGGGGAAGCCGAAGGGTGTGTTGCATGTACATGGTGGGTATAATGTAGGGACGCACATAACTACGAAGTGGGTGTTTGACATAAAGGATGAGGACATATACTGGTGCACTGCAGATATTGGATGGATAACCGGACATAGCTACGTTGTTTACGGCCCACTTAGCAACGGAGCTACCGTGTTAATATACGAAGGAGCCCCAGATTACCCTCAACCCGATAGATGGTGGAGCATAATCGAAAGATACGGCGTCACAGTATTCTACACCGCACCCACAGCTATACGCTACTTCATGAAACTAGGCGAAGAATGGCCTAAAAAATACGACTTATCATCGTTACGTTTACTTGGTACGGTTGGCGAAACGATAGATCCAAAGACTTGGAGTTGGTACTACAGGGTTATAGGAGGGGAGAGGTGTCCGATTGTAGATACGTGGTGGCAGACAGAAACAGGTATGATCATGATCACCCCACTACCAGGTATCACCAAGCTCAAGCCAGGCTCAGCTACAAGACCCTTCCCAGGAATTTTGGTAGACATACGCGATGAAAACGGAAATCCAGCAGATAGCGGAGAGCTTGTGATAACGAATCCATGGCCAGCGATGTTCAGAGGTCTTTGGGGTGATCCAGAAAGGTTTATCAAGCATTACTGGAAGTCAAATGGCGAATTCATCTACTACACTGGAGATGGAGCAAGAAGGGATAATGACGGATACTACTGGATAATAGGAAGGATCGATGAGGTTTTGAAGGTCAGCGGTCATAGGCTTGGAAGTGCTGAAATCGAATGCGTACTCATATCTCACGAAGCTGTGAGCGAAGCGGCTGTGATTGGCAAGCCCCATGGGATCAAGGGGCAGGTACCGGTTGCGTTCATTACCCTTAAGGTAGGATACGAACCGAGCGTAGAGCTTAAAGATGATCTTAAAAAACATGTTAAAAATGAGATAGGTGCAATAGCCGTACCTGAGGAGATATACTTTGTTGAGCAACTTCCAAAAACGAGAAGCGGAAAGATAATGCGTAGGATTCTAAGTGCAATCGAGAAAGACGAGGATGTAGGAGATATCTCAACTCTTGAGGATGTTACGGTTGTTAAGAAGATTAGGAAAGCTATGAGGAGATAAGCCTTAACATTTTTCAATATATATTTTTGATTGTAATTCGTAACGGAATTAGTCATGCATTTCAAGTTTCACTTGTAATTCAACTAATCTCTCTTCAAAGCATCATCGAGATTCCTAAAAGGAAGGTATTTCGACAGATCCCTGGATTTGATGTCTTCCACCCCTCTAGACGATTCTTCTTCCTCAAGTGTAAGTGTAGACTCGATGAGGTACCTAATCATCCCTTCAAGACGTTCAACATCCTTTCTAAGCTCCCTGATTTCCTTCATAATGTCGGAAAGTGTGACATCTTTCTGCATGAATAGACACTTCAACTTGAAAGTTGAAAAGGGTTTCTGTTACTGCCAGGAACCTCTGTAAACATTTAACCAGAAATTAGCATTTGCTTAAATTTCGCAGAACAGAACGGGTAGCATGACTTTAATCGATTGAGAGTAAAAGAAGGGACAAGGGAATTAGTCCCGCCTCCCGGATTTGAACCGGGGACCCCGGGCTCTCTGCCCCCAGCCACTGGGGGCTGGCAAACTACAGGCCCGCGCTCTGCCAGACTGAGCTAAGGCGGGAACTGATAGAATCTAATTGTAACGGTATAAAAACCTTGTGCCAGCCAAATTTAAATTTAAAATTTATCTAAAACCTCATTAACTTCTCAATTTTATCTCCAACTTGCGAAATCCAATCGATCCTACCAGGTTTAAATTTCTTTCTAGTCTCTTCATCTCCCTTAGCTATTTTTTCTATGATATCTGCAACATCTTCTGGCTTCATGTTTGTGGTATCGATCTCATAGACATCCTTTCCAGTTTCAAGAGCTTCGATCAAAATAGAATCTACGATTTCAGCTTCAACATTCTCTAAAACCTTATCCTCCCTCCAGCCCTTACCCTCAAGCCTTTCCTTCAAAACGATGGGATTGCATCTGAGAACGATGATCGTATCTGGATTTAGTAAATGCGAGAGATGTCCTTCCAGAAACACGGTTTCCTTCGGAAGTACATCCCTAATCTTTTCTGCAAGTTCATCCACATCAACGATCTTGCAACCTTCCTCTTCTCCAATTATGCAGTCCAACTCTTCGGCCAGTTTATTTACAGAGAAGACTTTATAGCCCTTCCTTTGCAGGATCTTAGCTACTGTGCTTTTGCCAACCCCAGGTGTTCCAGTTATGGCTATAACCTCAGAAACGGGTGGATTCATCATCCATCAGCTCGCCCTCGTTTCATCATCGGCACAGATACATATGCAACCGGATATATATGCTTTGTCAGTGCAAGACAGATGGGCAAAGCTTAAATAACGATTATAAAAACGTTGCAATCAAATGAAAGCAGATGAGCAGGGAGGCAAAGGATTGGAATTGATACCGAAGAAGGTATTCTTTACTGCCGGTGTTGGTCATCACGAGGATGCATTGGTGTCGTTTGAGCTGGCTTTGAGGGATGCCGGCATTGAAAAGTTCAACTTAGTTTACGTTAGCAGCATATTTCCACCGAAGTGTCAGATAGTTGAAAGGGAGGAGGGATTAAAGCATCTAAGTCCAGGGCAGATAGTGTTTTGCGTAATGGCCAAGATGACAAGCAATGAAGCTGGAAAGACGATCTACGCAAGCATTGGTGTTGCAATTCCTGAGGATGACAATTTAAATGGTTACCTTACGGAATACTACGGGTACTGCAGTGAAGATGAGGATGTAGGTAAGTACGCTGAGGATAAAGCAGAATACATGCTGAAGACTGCTTTTGGAATAAATCCAGCGAAGAAGTTTAACGTTACAAAGAAGGCCAAGGTGGAGGAGGGCAAGTATACCACGGTGGTTGCAACGGCCGTTTTCATTTTATAACACTTTACAATTTATATATAACAAAAAAATTTGTATTAGAATTTAACATAAAATTTTGGTAAAGCTTAAATATTATGTTGAAGATCTTTAAAAATATGATGAAAGTTAAAGATGCCATGGTCAAAGAGATCATTACTGTGGATTACCGGACACCGGTTAGGGAAGTTTGCAGAATTATGGGTGAGAAAAAGATCGGTAGCGTTTTGGTGACTAGAGAAGGAAAA
>CAZBFC010000125.1:0-11197 GCA_964491095.1 uncultured archaeon
AAAACTATACTGGATAATAGATGCATACACGACCCTGAGTGATTTTCCATACTCAGCAATTCACAGCACGAAGTTTGGGAAGATAAACTACATCAGAAACCCTGTTAAGGTGTTCGTTGATGCTTATAACGGAACGGTTGAGTTTTACATAGTTCAGGATGAGCCCGTAATCGAAACCATTGCAAAGGCTTTTCCGATGTTCAGGAAGGATATGGATGAGGCAAAAAGGAAGCACATAAGGTATCCGATCAATCTGTTTGAAATTCAGGCTGAGATATATTCCGTATATCACATGGAAAACGTTGAAACCTTCTACAATAGGGAGGATGTTTGGGAGATTCCCCAGGAGCTTTTTGAGGGAAGGAGAGTTCAGATGGAACCTTACTATGTGATCCTAAGTTTGAAAGATGGAGAAAAACCGGAGTTCGTTCTAATGCTTCCGTTTACTCCCAAGGGTAGGGAGAACATGATAGCCTGGATGTGTGCGAGATGCGATGGAAGACATTACGGCGAGATAATTCTATACGAATTTCCGAAGGGTAAGCTTATCTATGGCCCAATGCAGATTGAGGCTAGGATAGATCAAAACCCTGAGATTTCAAAACTGTTTACGCTTTGGGGTCAGGTTGGTTCAAGGGTTATAAGGGGCAACCTTCTGGTGATTCCGATTGAGGGTTCGATACTATACGTAGAGCCGGTGTATTTGAAGGCTGAGGAGGCCCACATACCAGAGCTTAGAGGTGTTATAGTTGCATACAACGATCTCTTGGTGATGAAACCTACGCTCGATGAAGCTTTAAATGCCATATTCGGTACCATGCCAGCAAGGGAGGAGGTTAAGGTTGAAAAATCCGTTAAGGAGATCGTTAGGGAGTGTGTTGAGACGTATGAGAAGGCGATGGAAAGCGTTAAATCTGGAAACTGGAGCGAGTTTGGTAGGATGCTTGAAAAACTCGGCTACCTGCTAAGGCAGTTGAATGAGAGTGTGAAATGATGGATAGGAACGTAATAGCGATATTTGGAATTACCCTCATAGGTATAATCGGCGTTGCAATACTATCACCAGCGTTTCCGGAGATAATGGCCGGTTTGGGGATTTCAGAATTTGAAGTAGCGATGCTCGTAACGGCATTCACCCTGCCTGGAGTGTTTTTAGCTCCAATCATGGGGATACTTGCCGATAGAATTGGAAGGAAAAGGGTCATCGTTCCATGTCTGTTTATGTTCGGGATCGCTGGAAGTGCCTGTGCGTTTGTAGATTTCAAGTTGATGTTGATCCTCAGATTTTTGCAGGGGATCGGAGGTTCGGCACTGACCTCTCTGGCTGTTACGTTAATCGGTGATCTTTACAGGGGATTAGAGAGAGCCAAGATATTGGGCTACAATGCCGGGATTTTAAGCTTGGGATTGGCTGGATATCCATTTTTGGGTGGAATCCTAGCGGATATAAATTGGAGATTTCCGTTTTTAATGTTCTCATTGGCAATCCCAGTGGGAATCCTGGCCTTGTACATGGATTGCCCAAGTGTGGGGGGAGATCAGTCTTTAAGGACGTACATTCGTGAAAGTTTGAGACTTTTAAGGGATAGAAAAATCTTGATAAGCTTTTTCTCGGGATGCATCGTGTTTGTAATTACATACGGTGCTATAACGGTGTACCTATCATTCCTACTTGAGGAAAGATTTGGTATCGGAGCTAGCTTGAGAGGTATTCTCATAGCGTTCGTGTTCATCTTTGTGGCTGTCGTGGCATCGAATTTGGACTATTTTATAAGGGTACTTAAGGATAGGGTTATCGTAGTCGGATTTGTAAGCTATACGGTTTCACTTCTGGTCATTCCCTTTGCATCGAACATCCTAATGATCGTGTTGGCATTGCTACTCTTCGGATTTGGACATGGAACGGTTTTGCCAGCTCTGCAGAATTTAGTAGTTTCGATCGCTCCGACTGAAAACAGAGCGGTCGTTACAGCAACTTACGGCTCGATGATTCGAATTGGTCAGACGATTGGCCCGGTGTTTGCATCTGCAATGGCTGTTTATTCGATCGATTACGTTTTTCTGGCATCTTCATTGCTATCCCTAACCTTCGCAATCCTAAATTGGCTTGCACAATAGCTAAATTAAGCTCTGAAAAGTTTGGAACATGTTCATAATCTTCAGATGCATGAAGTGTGGGAGATACCTCTATGCAAGGAGAGACATGAAATCGAGAATCTGCACAAAATGTGGATTTAAAAATGACTTGAGGAAGGTGCTGATAGTTGCAAAAGCTGAAGATGAGAGAACTGCCGGAGAAATCGTAAGAAAATTGCAAGGGGGTGGAACCGATTTTAGAAGTCTCCTAACTACCGATTAAAAATCGTTTTATATTTTGGAATCCATAATCAATTTAGATGCGTGAATATCCAAGACAGCCGGTAGTCGGTGTTGGGGCTGTGATAATTAAGGATGGAAAAATTCTGCTCGTTAAGAGGGGAAATGAACCAAATAGGGATATGTGGTCTATTCCCGGTGGAATCGTAAAGGTGGGGGAAAGCCTTATCGAGGCCTTAAAGAGGGAGGTTGAGGAGGAGGTTGGACTTAAGATCGATGTCGGAGACGTTGCCTGCGTGAGTGAGGAGATAATCGAAGAGAATGGAAGAATCAGATTTCATTATGTGATAATCGATTTCTTCGCAGAAGTTGTTGGAGGAGAGCTAAAGCCAAACAGCGATGCGTTAGATGCCAAATGGGTTGACTTGGATGATATCGATTCTTTGGAGGTTGTAGATTTCGTAAAAAAACTCGTTAAAAGGTTAAAGGATGGTGGGAGAGGGGTTTATCTTAAGTGAGTGGAAGGATTTGACATGCTGCTGTTTGCCTACGGAACTCTGATGGATATAGAGAAGGCAGGGAGAATCCTAAAGTCAAAGGTAAAAACGGCCAAGAAAGCTTTCTTACCCAATTATGAGCTTGTATTTGATGTTGAATCGATGTTTGGAACTGGAAATCCGAACATAAGAGAAGGTGGCGAAGGGGTATGGGGTGTCGTTTACGAGGTCGATGAAAAGATCCTAAGGAAGTTGGATGAAACCAGTCCAGAATACCGCAGAGTTGAGGTTGAGGTTTTGGTTGATGGTAAACCCGTCAGGGCTTGGACGTACATAGGTAAAAAAACGGCCAACGTTCCACCGGATAGATCGTGCATTGAACGAATTATAAGGGGAGCGAGAGCTCATGGATTGCCTGAGGAGTATATAAAAAAGCTTGAGGAACTCTTGCAGCATTAGTTTATTAGTTTTTATAATTTTTATTTATTTACAATTCCACTTCAAAAAATTTAAATATCAATAATACTAACCAAAAGTTAGTAACATTATAATGTTAATCAAAGGTGATCATATGGACATCGACGAGATCTTGGACGTCTTGGGGAACGAGAGCAGAAGGAAGATACTATCGCTCCTAGCTAAAAAGCCCTGTTACGTCAGTGAGATCTCATACTCTTTGAAGATGGCTCCGAAAGCCGTACTTGAGCATTTGGAAAAGCTAGAAAAGGTAGGTTTGATCAAAAGCTTTGAGGAGGGAAGGAGAAGATACTATTACATAGACAAAACTATCAGGCTTGAGATTTCAATAACTCCGCACAGATTTTACGCCGACGTTACGACGGAGAATAGCTCAGAATTGGATATGGTATTCGAAAGGATCGTTGATATCGTCAAGAGCTTTAACTTCTCTGCAAGGGGTATATCTGAAATAAACAGAACACTTCAGAAAATCGAGGAGGTCCAGAGGTTGTTCTCGAAACTTCAGAGTGCAATAAATTCGAAGGTGAACGAATTGTTTGAAGCCATAATCGATGAAATCGAAAAGATATCTACAGACAGCTTTGAAAGACTGATCTTGCTCGGGCTTGCTAAAGGTCTGAACAGTGTTTCCAAGCTCGCCGATGAGTTGGGGTTGCCATACGGTGAGGTGGAAAGAACACTTGAGAATTTGGAGAAGAGGGGTTTGGTTGAGAGGGTTGTAGTTGGTGGTAACGTCGTTTGGAGGATCAGGTAGCTATATATACCATAAGTTTTATCATGATAATTGTAGTGAGGTGATGTTTTGTGGCAAAAAAGGAGAAGAAGGAGGCAGTGCTTAGAGTAGCTGAAGCTTACTATAGGGATGTTGGAAGGAGCATTGCCAGAGTAGATCCAGAAGTTATGGAAGAATTGGGATTGCAGAGTGGAGATGTTATCGAGATCATAGGTAAGAACTCCGTTCCGGCGATAGTATGGCCCGGTTATCCTGAGGATAGAGGGAAAGGTATCATTAGAATTGACGGTAGCCTTAGAAGTAACGCTGGAGTTGGGATAGACGACAAGGTTAGGATCAGAAAGGTCGAAGCTAAGCCTGCAGAGAAACTTGTAATAGCTCCGACTGAGCCGGTTAGATTTATGGGTGGGGAAACGTACCTACTTAGACTCCTCGAGGGACGTCCTGTGAAGAGGGGGCAGAAGATCAGGGTTGAAGTCTTTGGACATGTTTTGACATTTGTGATAGTCTCAACGAAGCCTACTGGAGTCGTAATCGTGAACAGGGACACCGTAATCGATCTTAAGGAAAAGCCGGTTGAGGAGGTCAAGAGAAACGTTCCAAATGTAACATACGAGGACATCGGCGGATTGAAGAGGGAGCTAAGATTGGTTAGAGAGATGATCGAGCTTCCGTTGAAGCATCCAGAACTCTTCCAGAGACTGGGTATAGATCCGCCCAAAGGTGTCCTGTTGTACGGTCCCCCAGGCACTGGTAAAACGCTCATAGCGAAGGCCGTAGCGAATGAAGTTGATGCCCACTTCATCAGCATAAGCGGTCCGGAGATAATGAGCAAATATTACGGTGAGTCTGAGCAGAGACTGAGGGAGATATTTGAAGAAGCTAAGGAAAACGCGCCATCGATAATATTCATCGATGAAATTGACTCAATTGCTCCGAAGAGAGAGGAGGTAACGGGAGAGGTTGAGAGAAGGGTTGTAGCTCAGTTGCTCACGTTGATGGATGGTTTGGAGGCGAGAGGTGACGTCATAGTCATTGGAGCTACAAACAGGCCAGATGCTATCGATCCGGCTTTGAGGAGACCTGGAAGATTTGACAGGGAAATTGAAATCGGAGTTCCTGATAGAGAGGGCAGAAAGGAGATATTGGAGATCCACACGAGGAACATGCCCTTAGCTGATGATGTCGACTTGGATCAGCTTGCGGATCTTACGGTCGGATTCGTCGGAGCGGATTTAGCTGCTTTGTGTAAGGAGGCAGCGATGCATGCTTTGAGGAGAGTTCTGCCGGAGATAGACCTCGAAGCTGAGGAGATTCCAGAGGAAGTTCTTGAGAACCTGAAGGTTACGATGGAAGACTTCCTTGAGGCCTTGAAGAACATAGAGCCTTCAGCGATGAGGGAGGTGCTTGTGGAAGTTCCAAAGGTTAGATGGGAGGACATAGGTGGATTGGAGCATGCAAAGCAAGAGCTCAGGGAGGCTGTTGAATGGCCATTGAAGTATCCAGAGTTGTTCAAGACTCTTAATATTAAGCCACCGAAGGGTATACTGCTCTACGGCCCACCTGGCACCGGTAAGACCTTGCTCGCTAAGGCCGTAGCCAACGAGGCGAATGCGAACTTCATCAGCGTTAAGGGGCCAGAATTGCTCAGCAAGTGGGTTGGTGAAAGCGAGAAGCATGTTAGAGAGATGTTCAGAAAGGCTAGGCAAGTTGCACCTTGCATAATATTCTTCGATGAGATCGATGCGTTGGCGCCGAGAAGGGGAATGGGTGCCGATAGCCACGTTACCGAAAGGGTTGTAAGCCAGCTGTTGACGGAGTTGGATGGGCTAGAGGAGCTAAAGGACGTTGTAGTCATCGCAGCAACGAACAGACCAGACATAATCGATCCTGCATTGCTCAGGCCGGGAAGGATAGAGAGACACATCTACATACCACCGCCGGATAAAGAAGCAAGGAAGGAGATATTCAAGATCCATCTGAGGGGCAAGCCGTTGGGCTACGATGCTGAGGATGTTAAGAAAGCTATAGAGGAACTTAAGAAGGAGCTTAAAGATGAAGAAAAGCTCAAAGCTCTTGAAAAAGTTAAGCCTGAGGAGTTCGACATCGAAAAGGTTCCAAAGGAGATCAGATTGGATTTGGAGAGCAAACTTAAAGACATCATCGTCACGTGGCTCGCTGAAAAGACGGATGGCTATAGCGGTGCGGACATCGAAGCCGTATGCAGAGAAGCTGGTATGCTTGCTATAAGGGAAGCAATAAAGCCTGGCATGAGTAGGGAGGAAGTTAAAGAGATTGCGAAGAAGATCAGAATCGCAAGAGAGCACTTCAAGAAAGCTCTTGAGAAGGTTAAGCCCAGCCTGACCAAGGAAGATTTGAGAAAGTATGAGGAGATAGTTGAGAGTTTCCATAGGATGTACGCTTAATCTAATTTTTTTGGAGGTGATGGGGATGGTTTGGAGAAGGAGGAGGAAGGAGAGGGATTGGGATGATATATTTGAGGAGTTCTTTGGAAGGGAGTTCGAGATATTCGATGAGATATTTGAGAGGATGATGAAGGATCTGGATGAATTCTTCAGAGCGGCATCGAGCGGAGAAGTCAGACCGTTCATCAGAGGATTCTCGATAAGAATCGGTCCAGACGGAAAGCCGGAGATAAAGGAGTTTGGAACAAAGCCGACAATTGCTGAAGGAGTCGAGGAGAGAAAACCGCTCATAGATGTAATTGAAACGGACGATGAGGTTCAAGTAATTGCGGAGATGCCCGGAGTTAGAAAGGAGGACATCGATCTAAATGCCACTGAGAAAACCCTTGAGATTAGGGCTGAAGGCGAAAACAGGAGGTACCATGAGATAGTCAACCTACCGTGTGAGGTTGTTCCAGAGTCCGCAAAGGCGAGATATAACAACGGAGTACTTGAAGTTGTCTTCAAGAAGAAGTATCCAGAGAAGAAGGGTAAAAAGATTAAGGTTGAATGATCAGCGGTGCGGTGTGCTTAGCATCAGTATGAACAGAAGTCCAAGGAATAGCAGGAACATGAATATCGTAAAGTTCCTCTGCCTTTTTCTTTCTTTTTCCCATTCCCGCTTGCAATCGTCGCTACAAAAGGTTTGATCAGGCTCGATAGCTTTTCCGCAAACTATACAGTGCCTGTGGGGAACTATTCCGGGCATAAATTTGCTTGGTCGAAGAACAATTTAAGCTTTTTCAATCGAAGTGTCTTGCGGAAACTTTGATCTCTTCATAGCTTATACCAGTGTAGCCAAGTCTTTCTCTGATGACTATGTATGCCATCTCTGGAGGAATAGCTCCTATTTCAGTTATTATGAGATCGATGTATTCTCTTGGCGTAACATCGAATGCTGGATTTCTGACCTTAACGTTCTTCAGGTTCAAAATATCCTTTGGGGCTACCTCTTCAGGATCTCTTTCTTCTATAACGACAAGTTCGCCAAACAAAGTCTTCGGGCTGAACTTGTAAGTCTCAGCTGCAACCATAAATGGAACCCTCGCCTCCTTAGCGCACAGAGCTATTTGGGATGTGCCTATCTTGTTGATCAAAGCACCGTTGACAGTGATCGTATCGGCACCAACTATGACGCAGTCTACATCGTTTATGAAGTATCTCACCGCAGAATCGACTATCAGTGTAACCGGAATCCCTTCTTCACTAAGCTCTTTGACCGTAAGATGACCTTGATATCTTGGCCTAGATTCGGTTGCTATCACCTCTATGTTCTTTCCTTGCCTGAAAGCAGTTTTTATTACAGATAAAGCAGCTGAGGAGTTGCAGTGTGTCATTATTACGTATCCATCCCTGATCCTTTTAGCTCCTATCTCCCCAATTTTCTCTCTTGCGGTGTCAACCCATCTTATGAATTCTTCAGCTCTTCTAATTGCATCTCTTTTCTTTTCCTCATCACTTTTCCCACTGTAGCCCATGACGTAGTTAATTGCGTTAAACAGGCTTACAGCCGTTGGGCGTGTGTTAAGTAGAACTTCAGAAGCCCAACGCATGTTTTTGTCAAAATCTCTATCGATAGCTTCCGCAAACCTCTTTAAAGTTTCAGCCGCAAATCTAGCAATTCTAGCCGCACCTCTAACTTCCATGGTCCTTATCTTATTTGCCGATTCCTCGACAAACTTAAATGGATCCATACTTTTGAATAGGTTTGAGGATAGATTAATTTTTTATGCAATACATTATTATAAAAAACTAGACCATCATAAAAAATTTTATAAGATCCCAATTGTTATTATATAATGGTGATAATTATCATTGGAAATTCTACAGCCGATGTAGCTTGCCTAGGTAGGATGCCGAAATGTGGTTTGATTGAAGGCTTGATTAAAGGATGCACTGAAATCCTATTGGATGGTGTAAAAGTGAACGGAGGTGTTTTGTATGTAGTTCTTTTGGTAGATAAGATTGGAGAGAACCCTAGATCGAATACGCCAGAAATAGAATCGATATTCGGTGATGCACTCTTTATAAACCATGAATCTTATGGATTTAAGTCGCTCTTGGAATTTAAAAGGTCAGTTCCGCTGCCCTGTGGTATGAATGGTAGAACTATTCGAGAGGTGATATCGGAGGCATAGTTGGAGCTTATGATGGTAGAGATATTTTCGGAAGGTATGAGGATGATTGAACTACCACATCCCCTAAACCTTGTTCTAAACGAGATCGTTGAGGGTGAAGTTGTGCTTATAGAGTACAATAGCCTATCCAACATAGAACTCTTACCGCTCAAGCTTACGTCGATGGGTAAATCCGTATTTGTGGAAATCGGTGATAAGCTTCATGTAAAGCTCTACGCATTGATAAACGCTTTGAAAAATAAGGATCCCAAACTTCTTGAAGTTATAAAGAAGACACCGATCATAAGCGTTTCAAACTTCATCCTCAAGCTTCCAGAATTCAACATTATAAATATTCCTTTAAATGAAATTACAAAAATAATATCTAAGTTTTATTCATTCATGAAGGATAGTCGTGAGAATTACCTCTTGGTGATGTGCGGAATAGAGCAGATAGCGTTGCATGTGGATCTTCAGAGCTTCTTAAAGGAGTTTGCTGGACTTAAGGTTGCTCTACCGAGTGTAACGTTTATAGGTTTTCTAAATTATGATGCTGTAGATAAAAAAACGCTTGCAATATTTGAAAGTATGTCTACAACTGCTATTAGAATCGAGGGAAAGGTTGATATTGAGCATAAAAAAATTAAAAAGTATGTGTATGTTATAAAGTCTATAAACCCAATCAAATGTGAAGTAGCGGAGATAGATCATGAAATTTAACATCCCGAAGTTCGATGAACTCATTGGGGATATCACTGGTGGTAGGGTCATACTTATTGAGTCAGTAGGTGACCTTGGCTTGAGAATAGCTTTGAGGTTTTTAAAAAGCGCGATTGATGAGGGTTACGATGTTTTTGCAGTAGTTCCGAAGAGACTGAAGAATGACATAACACAAGAACTTGGTAGAGCCAAGATTTTAACTCCAAATGATGAATTTACGCTTCACGAGCTCTTTACGATTTCGCTTGCAATAAAGAAGCTTGAAGAGAGCGTTGGGCTCATAGACATACTCCAAAATCTTCTCATCGTTCATACTCCTGAGAAGGTATACCAACTGTTTCAGGATGTGTGTGATATTGTAAGGGATAAGAATGGAGTCTTAATTGCTATAATCGATAAGAAGTTGGTGGACGAGAGAACGTTGTCCATGTTTGAAAATGAATCCGATTATGTGATTGAAATTGAAGAAATCGTTGAGAGGTTGAAGATTAAAAGGGGTATCAGGGTTAAGAAGAATCCAAAAAAGCCACCAAGTAAGTTTTATGAACTGCTCATAAACGATAGGGGTATAAGGTTGGGTAAGAGGATAGATTAGATATGAGAGTAACCGCGGAACTCGATTCTCTCCTTGCTTCCGTCCCTTCTAACGAGCCAAACTCCTTCACCTTTTACAACTCTGCCAATCTTTATGTGTTGACAGTGCTTGGAGGTGTAGACTAATTCATAGTCACCTCCTGCGTATAGGAAAAGTTCGAGCGCCTTATCGTAATCGACGTAACTTAGCAGATGATCGAGTGAAATTACATCTTCGTATATTTCTATTCCAACTTTGCTCTTTTCTGCAATCAGATTGAGTGAAACTGCCAAACTGTCGCTTATATCTGTCATCGCATTCGCATGCCTTGCAATTTCAATTCCTTCCTTTATTCTCGGTTCAGGTTTAAATAACGAATCTGGATATGCTATCCTATTTCGATCAACTCCAGAAAGAAGTTGCTCTAGGCTCAGTTGAGCCTTCCCAAGTAAACCGGTTATGCATACGTAATCTCCAACTTTAGCCCCGCTTTGAGTAACGAACCTTTCAGCAACACCGATCGCAAAGCCCGAAATATGTAGCTCGTCGCCAAAATCCGTATCTCCACCAACTATCGCAACCCCATACCTGTCCGCAAGATCTCTCATACCTCTTAAGATCCTTTCAAAAGTTCTATCATCAATTCTATCCGTTAGGGTTATGGTATAGAGGAAAAATAGTGGCTTAGCTCCACATCCAGCCAGATCGCTTAGGTTTACAGCCAAAGCCAAATGACCTATCTCTTCCGGCTTTATTCCAGCCGGAAAATCGGTTTTCTCATGCAAGCAGTCTGTTGTCAAAACTAAATTCAAATTTCCAACTCTAACGACTGCACAGTCGTCTTCGCCAACTCCAACCAAGATGTCTTCCCTTTCTATTTTAAGCAAATTCTTGGCAATATCAATCAGATAGAACTCTCTCATCTTCGTAGATGCATATCACCCTGTTTGTTATATATAAGCTTGTGAGTGGCTCCTTAGCGATCGCAACGAATTCGGCGTTGAATTCCCTCAATATTTCAAGGGTATCCTCATCGAAGTCTCCATGCGGGAAAGCACCGATACAAATTGCAAGCTTCTCCTTAGCCCTAACGATCTTCCTCAAAAATTTTTCATCTTTATCTCCCTTTTCAGTTAAAACGACTACGGCCTCAACATCTTTAAATAGATCTTCTAGCTCTACATCCAAGATCTTGAGCAAAACCTTATCATCGGCCTTTATCTCCTTCTTCTCGAACAGATCCTCCATAAGTCCAATGAATCTGTTGTAGTTCCTGGGTAATCGGGTTTCGTTGT
>CAZBFC010000126.1:0-13898 GCA_964491095.1 uncultured archaeon
AAGGGAGGAGCTTGAACCATTTTTAAAGACGATAGTCAAGCTATCCAATAGTTTTGAGCTTAAGGAGGTCAAGGAATTTGAAGCTGAAATTATGGTTTTTGTGATGCCCATCTGTCCACACTGTGCAAAGGTTGTTGAAACTGTAAACAGCTTTGCTGTGGCTAATCCAAAGATAAAATCGATTGTAATCGATGCTAGTAGATTTATCGACCTAACTCAAAGGTACGAGATAACTTCAGCTCCGACGACGATAATCAACGGTGAAATTAAGCTTACCGGTTACATCTCCAAGGATGAACTTTTGGAATGGTTGAAAAGGTTATCTGGAGATTACAAAAGAGATTACTTCGTAACTTTGCTAAATGAAAGGAGGTTGGACGAGATAAAGGATATTGTAGCGAGAAATCCTAAAGATATAAGAGTTTTGGCCGAGCTACTTGCGTATGAAGACTTCATGGTCAGATTCGGAACGATGGTTGTTTTGGAGCAGATCCATAAGGAGAATCCCGAAGTAATCAAGCTTGCTAAGGATGTGATAAGGAACTATTTAAAGCATGAGGATTTTAGAATCAGGGAGGATGTGGCTATGCTACTTGGCAGTATTGGTGATGAAAGCGATGTTAAATTTTTGGAGGAACTACTAAGGGAGGAGAATGAGGAAGTTAAAGCTTCTGCGATGGAGGCTATCGAGGAAATTAGGAGTAGAAATAGGGGATGATCTTCGCAGAGCTAAGATTGAAGAACGGCGAAATCGTTAGGATTCCATTTGTCTGCCAGCAATGCGGAAAGTGTTGTAGGATTTTAAGTAAAGTTGTTTTCGATCCAGTTGAAAGAAAGCTTTACATGGAAAATCTTGAGGAGATCTCTAAGTATATAAATTTGGACGAACTAATCGAAGAGTTGAGCAAGAAGGTTGAGGCTAAACATCCGGTAAAGCTACCTTGTCCATTTTTTAAAGATAATAAATGCTCAATTCATCCTATAAGACCAAGAAGCTGTAGGATCTTTCCACTGGGCAAGGACTTGGATCAGGGTATAGGCTGTCCCGGATTGAAGAGGTTAAACGAGCTAATTTCAGCTTTTGATGTTGAAAGTTTGGAGTATAGGTTTGTTGAAGAAGAACCAAAAGTTAAGGTTAGCGGGAGTGTAGTTGAGAAATTTCTATCGCTAAGTCCATCGGATGAAGAGATTGAGGAGTTTTTTAAGCTGAATGAGGTTGAGAATAACCCTACCAGATTTTAAGCATAAACTCTATTATTACAGGTATGAGTCCAAAATGTAAAATAAATATTGGACTACGATTTCAGGAACTTAGGAACGTTTACCTCGTATGGTGGATAAATTATCCCCTTCTCGGTAATCAGAGCTGTAACGTACTTAAGCGGTGTTGCATCGAACGCCGGATTGAACACCCTTACGTCCTTGGGCGCTATCAGACTTTTTCTACACTTTATATGGCAGTATATTAATTCGTCCTTGCTTCTCTCTTCTATTACCACTTCGTCCATCGTCTTTTCCCAGTCGAAGGTCGTGATCGGAGCGGCAACGTAAAACGGAACCCCATGTTCCTTTGCAACTATTGCAACCGTATATGTGCCTATCTTGTTGAATACTGCATCTCTCACAATTCTATCAGCTCCGACGATTACCTTATCCACCATCCCCTTCTGCATGACGATTCCGACCATGTTGTCCGTGATTAGAGTTACCTCTATCCCATCCTGCATGAGCTCCCAACACGTTAGGCGTGATCCCTGATTCAGAGGGCGGGTTTCGCACGCTATCACCTTGATTCGCTTGCCCTCCTCAACTGCACTTCTTATGACTCCCAAGGCCGTACCCCAGTCAACGGTTGCAAGCCTTCCGGTGTTGCAGTACGTGAGCACGGTATCTCCATCTTCAAGCAACTTAGCTCCATGCTTTCCCATGAGCCTGTTCCTTTGGATATCCTCTTCAGCGATCTTCTCAGCCTCCTCAAGCGCAAGCCTTCTGATCTCCTCAACGTCATTTCCACTCAAAGCTTTCTTTAACACCCTTTCAATTCCGTAGAATAGATTTACAGCAGTTGGACGGGTTGAAGCTAAAAGCTCAGCCCTCTTTTTTATGTGCTCCCTCATCTCATCGACATCTTTAAAATCTCTCTCGAAACATGCTAAGGCTATTCCGTAACCTCCAGCAGCCTCCAAAGCGGGAGCTCCTCTTACTGCAAGCCTCTTTATTGCATTAGCTAACTCCTCAACCTTCTTGCATGTTATAATCTTAAATTCGTCTGGCAAAAGCGTCTGGTCTATCAACTTAACCGCATCATCCTCCCAAAATATAGTTCTCATGCCGTAAGGTTCGCTCCGACAATATATATTTTAACCAATTATATCGTATTCAAAACCAACAACATTATACCTCTTGTGCGTAAACTATAGATACGATGCAGTTAAAGCTTACAGATTTTGCTCAGCTTTTTGAAGAGCATAAAGAGGTAAATAAGAGATGCCAGATTCTATTGGACGAAATTAAGAGTTATCATGCTCATCTGCTTGAGGAGCTGAACAAAGCTTACGAGGTTGCTAAAAAGGCTAGAGCTAAAGGCTTGGATCCATCAGCAGATGTAGAAATCCCGATCGCAAGGAACATGGCTGAAAGGGTTGAGCAGTTGATGAAGATTGAAGGATTGGCCAAAAGAATAATGGAGCTTGAAAGGGAGGGTTTAAGCAGAGAGGAAATCTGTTTTAAGATCGCTGAAGAAATTATCAAAGGGAAATTTGGTAACTTTGACAGGCTTACGGCAATAGACAAAGCCATAAGAACGGCTGTTGCGATTCTTACCGAAGGTGTCGTTGCCGCTCCGATTGAGGGTATAGCTAAGGTTAAGATCGATAAGAATCACGATGGAACGGAGTTTCTCAAGATCTACTACGCCGGCCCAATAAGAAGTGCTGGTGGAACAGCCCAAGTTATATCTGTGCTCGTTGGCGATTACATAAGACGTTTGGTAGGTTTAAACCGCTACATTCCAACCGAAGAGGAGATCCTTAGATATTGTGAGGAGATTCCACTTTACAAGAAGGTGGCAAATCTGCAGTATCTGCCGAGTGATGCTGAAATCAGGCTGATCGTTTCAAACTGCCCGGTTTGCATAGACGGAGAACCGACTGAGGATGTGGAGGTCTCTGGTTACAGAAATCTGCCAAGAGTCGAGACGAACAGAGTTAGAGGTGGAATGTGCCTCGTTATTGCAGAGGGTATCGCCTTAAAGGCTCCGAAGCTTAAGAAGATGGTTGAAAAATTGGGCATAGATGGCTGGGAGTGGCTTGATAAGCTGATAAACAAGGAGTTCGAGGAAGAGCCGAAGGCTGAAGAGGTTGAGAAGTATACCAGTGGCCTCTACGGTGCTAAGAATGAAGAATCTGAAGAGAATGAAGATAAATTTGAATCAGAGGAAGAAGAACTAGAACTAGCTGAGAAGTTGGACAAAGATGAATCGAAGGATGAAGAGCTCGAAGCTCAGATAAAGCCAAAGGATAAGTATCTATCGGACATCGTAGCCGGAAGACCGGTTTTCAGCCATCCCTCACGTAAAGGAGGTTTTAGGCTTCGCTACGGAAGGGCGAGAAACTCTGGATTCGCTACGGTTGGCATAAACCCGGCGACGATGATAATCGCCGACGGTTTCATTGCCATAGGAACCCAGCTTAAAATTGAAAGACCGGGCAAGGCTGGAGGAGTTGTGCCAGTTACAAGCATAGAGGGGCCCACAGTTAGACTGAAGAATGGAGATGTTGTCAAGATAAACACCGTGCAGGAAGCCTTGGCTTTGAAGGATCAAGTTGAGAAGATCCTTGATATGGGCGAAATTCTGATAAACTTCGGAGATTTCTTGGAAAACAACCATCCTCTGATGCCTTCGAGCTACGTCTACGAGTGGTGGATTCAGGAGGTTAAGGATAAGATCCCGAAGGGTGATTATAGGAAGATCGATGAAGATACTGCCCTAAAGCTCTGCGACGAATATGGTGTTCCGTTGCATCCCGATCACACCTACCTCTGGCACGACATAAGCGTTGATGATTACTTCTATCTCCGAAATTACATAGCTGAGCATGGTAAAATCGAAGGAAGAGGAAAGCCTTGCTTGGTTATCGATTACGATGAAAGGGCAAAGAAGATTCTGGAAGATTTGCTTGTAGAGCATAAGGTTAGGGAAGGAAAGATAGTCCTCGATAGGTGGAAAGTACTGGTTAGATGTCTTGGTTTAACATATGAACTTAAGCCCGTTAGGGTTGAGGTTTGTGAAGAGAAGGACGTTTTGAACATCGTGAGAAAGCTTTCTGGCTTGGATGTTAGAGCCAAAGCACCAACACGCATCGGTGCAAGGATGGGTAGGCCGGAGAAATCGAAAGAAAGGAGAATGAGCCCTCCGCCACACATCCTGTTCCCAGTTAGCTTGGCTGGAGGAAAGCAGAGAGACATAAAAACTGCGATAAACTACACGGAGTCGTACAACTCGGTAAAGGGAGAGATTACGGTTGAAGTTGCCTTAAGGAGATGTAAGGAGTGTGGAAAAGAGACGTTTTGGCTTAAGTGTGATTGTGGAGGATTAACCGAGCAACTCTACTATTGCCCGAGGTGTAAGATCAAAATTAGTAGTGAGATTTGCCCCAGATGTAAGGAAGAAGCCAAAGGATACATAAAGAAAAAGATAAACATAAGAGAGCTTTATGAGAAGGCTCTAAAGAATTTGAACGAATGGGACAGTCTTGAGACGATAAAGGGTGTAATCGGATTGACATCGAAGATAAAGATGCCCGAAAGGCTTGAGAAAGGAATTTTGAGGGCTAAGCATGGTGTTTACGTATTCAAGGATGGTACGATCCGATACGACATGACAGATTTGCCGATCACACACTTCAAACCAAAAGAGATAAACGTAACGATTGAAAAGCTCAGAGAACTTGGTTACACTGTCGATTGGCAAGGGAACGAGCTGAAGAGCGAGGATCAGATAGTGGAACTCAAACCACAGGATGTTATACTTTCTAAGGACTGTGCTGAATATTTGGTGAAGGTTGCAAAGTTCATAGACGATCTTCTCGTCAAGTTCTACGGTTTAGAACCGTTCTATAACGTAGAGAAGCCGGAAGACTTGATTGGCCATTTAATAATCGGTTTGGCGCCTCATACATCAGCTGGAGTTTTGGGAAGGATTATTGGCTTCACGGACGTCTTAGCTGGCTACGCTCATCCATATTTCCATGCAGCAAAGAGGAGGAACTGTGATGGCGACGAAGACAGTGTTATGCTCCTATTGGACGGCTTATTGAACTTCTCTCGGTATTATCTGCCAGATAAAAGAGGAGGGCAGATGGACGCACCTTTGGTGCTTACGGCGATAATCGATCCAAGAGAAGTCGACAGCGAAGTTCACAACATGGATATCGTTGAAAGCTACCCTCTCGAGTTCTATAAGGCTACTCTGCGCTACGCAGATCCTAAGGAGCTTGTTGGGATCATTGAGAGGGTTGAGGACAGGCTTGAAAGTGAGTTGAGGTACTGCTGTCTCGGCTTTACGCATGATACGGAAAGCATAGCTTTGGGAGTTAAGGAGAGTGCGTACAAGTCCCTAGACACGATGAGGGATAAGGTTAACGCTCAGATGAGCCTTGCAGAGAAGATCGTGGCTGTTGATGAGCACGATGTAGCTGAGAGAGTTCTGAAGTCTCACTTCTTGCCAGATATAATCGGAAATCTGAGAGCCTTCTCAAGACAGGAGTTTAGGTGTGTAAACTGTAATGCGAAGTATAGAAGGTTGCCCTTAGCCGGAAAGTGCCTTAAGTGTGGTGGGAAGCTAACGTTGACGGTTCACAACAGCTCGATAACGAAATACCTTGAGCTATCGAAGTATCTCTGCGAGAAATACAATGTTTCGAATTATACGAAGCAAAGGCTCATGCTGATAGATCTTGAGATCAGATCGCTGTTCGAAAGTGATACGAGAAAGCAGATAAAGATAAGCGATTTCTTTGGCTAATTATCTTCCTTATACGCTTTTTAGTTTATCTTAATTGCTTCACGTTGGGAGGTCTTAGTATTCTCTAGTCTTGCTTAAAGCTCCTTAGAAGGTAATGGTGGATGGTTAGCTATTTTTACCTTAAGAACAGGAATTGATATGGATGATGAATACGACCTGCGCTGAGGTCTCCGATGAGGACATGCACCACCACTGATAATAGTAAAATTTTTAAGAGTCAAATTTTAGCTTGCAATTGTGATATGCTCTATCATATTCAATGCAATCGTAATAGTCGGACTAATTATCTTAAGTAGGGTGTATAAGTGGAAAGGTTTCAAGGTTAGGCAGAGAGATGTCATAAGTTGGGCGATTTACGGCTATATAATCCCAATTTGGATTCAGTTTGATTACGTGTTTACCAATATAAGTTTCCTCGCTACTGTTATCTCCGCAATTCTGTTTGGTATAGCTTTCGTAATCATATTCGCAATCTGTAAGAAGAGGAAATTTCCAATGCTTCCGATAGTGGTTTTAGTTACAGTAGTAGTATATCTAACCCTGTCTTATGTGTATACTCCCCCAACTCCGTCAAATTGGAGTAAATGGTTTACATTTGGGCAGTTTAAACCTTTGGATGTATTTAGCAATGCTCTGTATTTGGCTCCGCCTTGGATAATCGGATTGTCGATTGCAAGGGTGAAGCCCAAGCTGGGCATAATTTTGCCGATACTTGTATTTCCTTATTCTCTCTACTCTCCAAAAATCATTGATGAAATTGCTCACATTATAGGATGTTACAAAGGCATAGATCAGCTTGGAGTTTGTATGGTTACCGCATCGTGTATGTATTTAATTGCGATCTATGCAGTTACAGCTTTAGTAGTTGCTGTTTTGGTAATAAAAGTTAGGGGGATCCAAAGATGAGAGTCTACAAGGTAAGGCTGGGATACATGCCAGATTCATCTGGTGGTTTCGGATTTGGGATGATGCTAATCTTCTATCCAGTAATAGTTGCCATGATAGCCTCCGCATGCATATATGCCGCATATGTTTACGGAGCTTTCGGTGAGAGCGATGAGGAGGAATCTGAAGATCAGACCTGAATTCTTCGGCGGTATAATCTTCGATCCAGAGCTAAGGGTAACGGCTTACGTTGATAAGGACTTCATGAGAAGACTCGGTTACAACGATTTTCCAGATTTAGATCATCTCTCAGCTCCGGAAGTCGTTCACGTGGAGGTCACTAAGAGATGCCCTTTAAACTGTAAGCATTGCTACGTTAATGCTGGATTCGGAGAAGAACTAAGCTTAAAGCAATTTAAAGAGCTTATAGACATACTTGCAGATATGAACGTCTTTCAGATCGCCTTTGGTGGTGGGGAGCCTTTTTACAGGGATGATTTTTTGGAAATAGCCAGATACGCATACGATCGTGGGATTATACCGAATGTAACAACGAATGGGATTGTGATCAAGACGGATAAGCTCGACGTATTCGGACAGATCAACGTATCGTTGGATGGGGCAGACAGAGAAACGTATTTGAGGGTTAGAGGCTGTGATACATTCTACGAAGCTCTGAATGCGATAAAGATGCTTGCGGAAAGCTACAACGTCGGAATAAACGTTGTTGTTACGAGGCAGAATTTCGACCGGTTGCATGAGATCTTCAGGCTTGCGAAGGAGTTGGAAGTCAGCGAAGTCATGCTGATAAGAGTCAAGCCTGTTGGTAGATGCAAAAACGTATATGGCGATCTCAAGCTAACAAGAGAGCAGCTTAATAGATTCGATGAAACTGTCAGATCCTTGTTGAGTTACGATGTTCTGCTGAGAGTTGACTGCGCATTCATGCCCTTTCTAACTCCAGACGACAACATCTTGATAGGGATGCAGGGGTGCGACTGCGGAATTTCAAGCTTAGCAATCAAGTCCGATGGAACAGTGACTCCATGTAGTTTTCTCAATTACAATTTGGGCTACTATAGGGATTTGAGGGAGATTTGGAATGGTATGGACGATTTTAGGAAGTATGAGGTAGATGATTGCAGAAATTGTCCGAAGTATTACATATGTAGAGGTGGCTGTAGAGTTTTTGCGAAGGATTTGTTTGGGAAAGATTCTGAATGTTTGCACTGATTTTTTATCTATTATAATGGGTTCGCTGAGAACTATCTTTCGATCCTTCTGGGCTTTGCGGCAGTTCCATAAGCTAACAATTCAGCTGCTGCATCATGTAAGTTTGCTCGCTTAAATTTGTTTTCTTGCTAAAATAAATACTATCAGCCAACTTAAAACCCAGAGAGGTATTCCAATACCGAGTGGAGCAAATGGTGGGAAGTTCAAACCACACAAGAGCATTAATGCGGATAACTCAGCAAAGTTAGACCAACTCAGCTTCCTTAAAGTGAAGCCAATAGCAGTTGACAAAATAATGGCAATCACCGCATGCATATAAATGTCGATCGGAAGGTAAATCAAAGCCAGAAACAAGAGAACTAACCCAACTTTGGATAGATCCATCATAACAAATGTTGGAACCAATGTAGATATAGTGAAGAGAGATTGAGCGAAATTCTGATAGTGAAGAAGGATTGACAAGCTAACGATAACCAAAACGAACATCGTTGCAATAGCTTTTACATTGGAAAGTTTTTCAAGAGCGGAGATATAGATCCAGACTATAAAAACGTAGATTGGAGCAATAAAGAGAAATCCGAACTTACCTTCTGATGGTATCATCGCCGAGAATATGTAGGATAATATGATATACAGGGTAACGATCTGAATTCTCCACCTTTCTGCCAAAGTGTATGCGAAAATAAGCGAAATCAGGATTAATATCTCAATTAAAACAATCTCGATCGGTAGAAAGAGCTGAGGATACGTTCTGTAATAGTCGTAATGCTTGATGATGTTTAGAGCGTAATCTATCAATAATACGGGGATTGGTAGCATCAAAGCACATATCTTTGCATCTTGCCCGTCCATCGTTCTCTTACATAACAGATATACGGCAACAGCTGTAACGTAATGAAATTGAGGAAACCAAAGAAGATCTCTAGGCTTAAGAATAAAAAGTACAGTCAATGGAAAAATAAATCCAATGTACTCGGGTTTAAGCTTTTGATACATCATAAAATTATTCATCTATTGTGACATTTATCGTGTGCTATTTTACTGTCTATAATATATTTTTAGCTAAATATAGCTTTCTTTAATTTCATATATCTTTTAAAACTGTAGTCTTCCTTATATTCCTTCAGTAGCTCGACAGACGGCTTGCCTATCTCCGTCTTTTCCATTATCGGCTTCGAGCAAAGATACGTTACGAACTGTGTGACGTTGCTCGGATTTGGAGAATCGAAGGATCGTTCAAAGTCTATGAAGTAAACTTTTCCGTCCTTGATCAGGATGTGCTTACCTGGATGGTTCATCTCCTCCTTCTGAATTCTCATCCTGTCTAATCGATAGCAGATGTCCAAGCATCTCTGCAGAATTTTTCTAAGCTCTTCGCTTTCGGCTTGTTTGATGTAGTCCTTTATGAAAACACCATCGATAAACTCCATCTCAATAGACAGTTCCGATGGATTAAAGCTAAAGAGCTTGGGAACGAACTTTTGTGATTGGAGGACTGTAAGGTACCTTACCTCCTTCCAGAAGTTGTACCTGAACTGAGGCTTAAATACCTTGATAGCTCTTCCGTTCTCAACGTAGACCGTAGAATGCTTTCCCTTCAACGTGAGCATGTCTAATGTATTGCCCTCTCTGCTTATAGCTCCTGCGATAGTTTTAAGTCTAATTTGAGAAGTTCGTAGATGTTTTCGATGTCTTTGATCTTTTTGTAGAGGTTTCCTTTAGCGTTGTAGTTTACCGATAGAGCGGAGATGTATCCCGATGCTATTTTGATAAATCCCAACTCTTCCGGTCTAAGAACTCTGCACAGTGGACATTCCCTCTCCAAGTAAAATCCACCTAGAGCTATAAGCTTTAAGGCTCTGCTTAGGGATTCTGGAGAAGTGAGAGACCCAACTTTAGGCTCTTTGGGAAGGGGTACCTTTACGAAGTAAACTGAACAACCTTTTCTGACCTCATGCGGGATAAATCTGGTTGCATCCTCTGCGTAGTAGATCAGCTCTATCAAATCGTTGCAGAATTCGAAGAATATAACGTGTTTTCCTCCCGAGCCAAGCTTACCAAGCCTTTTTTCTTCAATTATTTCACCACCGATCTTGTCAATGTTATTTCGAATTTCGGTGAGAGTAGTTTCGGGAAGGTGAGAATCGACGAAAACGAGCCTGTTACCCAAAATTACAGCATGCTCAACATCCCCCCCAGAGCCAGCGTAGAGCACTGGAAGATTGAGTTTAGATTTTTCGATCTCCTCAGCAATTCTGAGCATGAAATCTATTTCCTCTGGCTCCAAGATGTCTCTTAGAGCTTTGACTCTCCTTTTCATCGATTGTGATTGAGTTATGTCACATTTTAGATGTTTTGTTTAATCGTTCTGTCTCTAACCCTTACAAGTCTTCTAACTCTTTCAACATCAACTTTACCGTGCTCTTTGAAGTATGTTCCAACTATTACTCCATCACAGTACTTAGCCAACTTTGGCAGATTCTCTGGAGTTACACCGCTCCCTACAAGCACCGGCATCTTTGCGAGTTTTTTAACGGCTTTCAGGTCTTTGAGGCTAACCTCCTTGCCGGTAGCTTCTCCAGTAACTATTAGAGCATCGACTAGGCATCTTTCAGCGTTTTTAACGTATTCCTCTAAGCTTACAAAGTGATGTGCATGCTTTACACATATATCTGCGAAGATCATGGCGTTGCAGTCTATTGTCCTCTTGTATCTCAGGATCTCTCCTGCGTTACCTTCAAGCCATCCTTCTGGGCTAAGAGAAGCATAAAATAGCTGGTTAACCCTTACAAAATCTGCATTAACAGCTTTAGCGATGGCAAGAGAGGCTTTTGCATCGTTCCTCAAAACGTTTATACCCAACGGTAAGTCAGTTTCTTTCTTAATCTCCCAGGCTATCACACTCATACAAGCGATTACTTCGGCTCCAACCTTCTTCAAAAAAGGCATATCTCCATAATTTTCAACTATTACCGCATCGACCCCTCCCTCGGCCAAAGCTCTCGCATCTCTTAAGGCAGATTCAAAAACATCTTCAAACGATGAATAATTCGGAGAGCTAGGAAGAGGCTTTAAGTGGACGACTCCTATAATCGGGAGCATATCTCATCCAACTTCTTTTCTATCTTATCGACAATTTCTCTGATCTCCTTAATTTCTTCCTTTAACTTATTAAAAACCTCATCTGCATCTTCCCTGATCATGGCACCATGCTGTGTTGGTTCGATTATTCCAGATTGCTCCAAAACTCGGAGGGAGTATCTGACCTTATGCTTTGGAAGCTTAATTATCTCCGCAAGCTTGAAGATACCAATTGGTTGATTTTTTTCAACTAAATCTAGAACTTCTAGATGTCTCAACGCAACTTCTGCTTCCTGCTTTAACTTTCTCAAAACCATGTTAAATATTAGCAAGAAAAATTTAAAAATTTTTTGTACTCCAACTATATGTATACCCCAATAAAATTAAGATTTGAATAACTCGATCTCAAGCTTCTTAGGATCGTACTTCCAGTCTGGTGGAAGGACACCCTTCTCCTTGTAGTAGTTTGAAAGTCTCCAGATCTTAGCCTCGATCAATTGTAGTCCTCTCATGTTGTGCTTGTCCTTCTTATGGACCTCCAAGTGCTTTCTAAGTCTTATTGCCTTCTTGATGAGAGCCTTAAGATCTTCAGGCAATCCAGTATATACACCATGCTCCTTGAGGATCTTTACAAGCTTCTTGCCAGTAACCTGTCTAACTGAGGGAATTCCGTATCTATCTCTGAGTATCATACCTATCATGCTTGGCTCGTAACCTTCCTTGTATAACTCTACTACCAACTTCTCTACCTCTTCAGGCTTCATCTCCACCCATTCGGGGGGATGATCCCTATATACCCTCTTTGATCCTGATTTACCTCTCCTCCTCGCATGCATTCTCGCCATGAGCGTCACCTCCTCTCAAGATTTCTACCTCCATTTAAATAAGTTACGATGGTGATGAAAGCATCGATAAGACTTTATTCAAAGCGTGAGTACTTCAGCCAATGATCTTCGACGACATTGGTAGCTTTCCACTGCCAAGGGGAATAACCAGAGAGTGGGTAATGGAGAATCTTTATACTAAGGAGTATGAAGAGATTGTTCAGCGGGCCTTTCTGATGAAAGTTAATGCTGGAGTTGAATGTCCCAACTATCCGCAGTTTCAGGATATGGTCGAGCAGTTCATGAGGATCATCAAAAACTATCAAGAGGATGCATACCTGGTTATGAGAAGTGAAGCTAAGATCGTAGAGCTTGAATACATTGAAAAGATTGAAAGTGATTCTGTTAGGGTCTGTGTGACTGGACCGTTTGAACTATACGTTAAGGAGCTTGGGACGGTTATCTTCGATGACGTCCTCGAAAATCTCGCTAAATCGGTTGCGAGGTTCGTTGAAAATGCCTTGAAGTATCCAAACGTCGAATGCGTGAGCATAGATGAGCCGAGTTTAGGCTTAAACCCTGACCTACAACCTACGGATGATCAACTTAAGCTGGCATTTGAGCCGTTGGACTTCGATGTGGATGTACAGATTCATCTCCATGCTCCACTGTTCTATGAGAGATTGCTCGATATCGATACGATCGATGTCATAGGCATAGAATCAGCTAAAGATCCTTCAGCTTTGGACTTTATAGATCCGGAGGATTTGGAATCTCACGATAAGAAGCTCAGAGTCGGAATTGCAAGGAGCGACGTGGATGGAATAATCGCTGAATTCAACCAGAAGCACAACGTGAACGCTTGGGAGAGCGAAGAACTGATCATCAAAGCCATAAACGAAATTGAGAGTCCAGAGGTTATTAAAAGCAGAATTGAAAAAGCTTACGAGAGGTTTGGTGATCTGATAGCTTACGTTGGCCCGGATTGCGGTTTGTTCAGCTTTCCTTCACAAGAGGCAGCTGTCACCCTTTTGAAAAACGTTAGGAGAGCGTTGGACCTATGGACTACATAAGCTACTTCATAACTGCATTCACAACCATATTCGTAATAGTTGATCCTCCTGGCAACATACCCATGTTTATCGCCTTAACCGAAAGACTCGATCACGATGAGAGGGAAAGGGTTTCGAAGAAATCTACTCTCATAGCAGCTGGTTTGCTAATTTTCGTTGCATTAACTGGAGATCTACTACTTAAGATATTCCACATCTCGATAGATAGTTTAAAGATTGCCGGTGGAATTTTACTGTTCGCTGTTGCTTTGGACATCCTAACAGGTAGCAGGGGTAAGGAGGCCTATGCGAAGAGGGGTCTTAAGCACGTGGATGTAGACTCCTTAGCAGTTTTCCCAATAGCCCTTCCGCTTTATACCGGGCCTGGAGCTATAACAGCGGCGATTGTTCTGAATTCTGAAGCTACGGACGTTTTTTCAAAATTCCTCTTAGTTTTGGCCATAGTTATCGTGTACGTGATAGTTAGACTTACACACATCTACAGCGAAGCTATAATTAAGGTACTGGGTAAGAGCGGCTCAGACATAATAGCAAGGTTGATGGCAATATTCTTGGCAGCCATCGGTGTTGAATTTGTATTCACGGGGTTGGCTGGAAAGATGAGGAGTATATTTTCTTGATAACATATCTTTGCTTGAAAACTGTTAAGCAAAGGATTAAATATCCAGTATTAACGATGAGCGTCTAAAATTTAATTTTTAACTAAACCTTTAAAAATCCAGTCTCCATCATTTACAACATGGCGGGATTTGAGAGTATTTTCAGGAAGATTACCGA
>CAZBFC010000127.1:0-4153 GCA_964491095.1 uncultured archaeon
TGCAAACAGAAACTTCGAAGACCTCAAGCTTTTGAAAGAATACGATTTTGATAAGGATCTTGGTTTTGGTTGCATAGATGTCCACACGAGGAGAATAGAAAGTGTTGATGAAGTTAGGAGAGCAATAGAGATGGCTTTGGAAGTCGTTGATCCTAAAAGGTTGTATATCGATCCTGATTGCGGGTTAAAACTTTTACCGAGAGATGTTGCGTTTAAAAAGCTTGAGGTTATGGTTAAGGCTAAGAATGCGGTTGAACTTGAATTTGGATTAACTTAGCAACTGTTTTAAATCCATAAACGGAGGATGTTTAGATGAAGAAGGTTCTGCTCATCGTTATAGATGGCGTTTCTGATAGAGGCTCGAAAACCCCTCTAAGCTGTGCGAACAAGCCAAATTTGAATAAATTAGCCGAGATGGGCATAAATGGAATTATGGATCCAATTGCTCCGGGAGTAAGGCCGGGAAGCGATACTGGGCATCTTGCACTGCTTGGCTACGATCCCTACAAGTACTACACTGGAAGGGGTCCGATAGAAGCAGCAGGAGCAGGAATTGAGGTTAAGCCGGGAGATATAGCATTCAGAGTAAACTTCGGAACAGTTGAAGGAGAAGGATCTGTTTTCGATAAGGTCGTCGTTGATAGGAGAGCCGGAAGGATAAGCGAGACCGATGAGCTCGTTAAGGCCATAAATGAAGGTATCGATTTAAGTGAATTTGGAGTTGAATTCGTATTTAGAAGGGGTAGCGGGCATAGAGGTGCTTTGGTTTTGAGAGGAGAAGGACTTTCGGATAAGATCACCGATACTGATCCCAAGAAGATAGGTGAGAAGGTTAAGAGATGCAAACCTCTGATTGATGATGAAAATGCAAAGAGAACTGCGGAAATAGTGAACTACTTCATGGAGAGAGCTCATGAGATTTTGGATAAGCATCCTCTGAATGAAGAAAGGGCTAAGAAGGGTCTGCTCAAGGCCAACGTTTTATTGCTTAGAGGGGTTGGGGTTGTGCCTCACATACCTCCGTTTGAGGAGAGGTATGGGATGAAACTCGCTGTAATCGCTGGAACAACGCTCATTAAGGGGATAGGCAAGATATTGAAGGGGGATGTAATAGAGGTTGAAGGAGCAACTGGTAACAAATTTACGAACATAAAGGGTAAAGTTGAAGCCGCCTTAAAAGCTCTGGAAACACATGACTTCGTTTTGTTGCACTTCAAGGCTACCGATGAGCTTGGACATGACGGGGACTTCGAAGGAAAGAAAGAATTTATAGAAAAACTCGATAAACATCTAGAACCTTTACTGAATTTAGATTTCTCCAATGTATGTTTAATAGTTACAGCCGATCACTCAACTCCCGTCACAGCCAAAGAGCATACGGGTGATCCTGTTCCAATAACGATAGTCTACAGAGATGTTAGAAGGGATGAAGTAAAAGAGTTTTCAGAGTTCGAGGCTTACAAGGGTGGGTTGTGTAGGATTAGAGGTTTGGATCTGATGAATATCGTAATGGATTTAATTGATAAGGCAAAGAAGTTTGGGGCATAGCCATGCTTGAGAAATTAATAATACCTCCGAATACGAAGTTTGAGGAAAGGAATTTGGTGGTTGAAGGAGACGCGTTGATAGGTGCCAATAGTGAACTTGGATATGGTATAATAGCGAGGAAAGTCATCGTCGGGGAGAGGGCAACGATAGATGGTGATGTTTTTGGGAGAGAGGAGGTTAGGCTTGGAGCATGGTGCAACGTTAAGGGAAACGTGATAAGCAAAGGGGACGCATACATAGGTGAATTTGCTTCGATAGATGGAAGATTAACGGTTTACGGTGATTTGGAGATCGGTAGAAACGTCAGAATAAAGAACGGCTTCGAGGCTAAGGGTTTGATTACGATTCAGGATCCGATGCCCATCATTGTCTTTATATTTTTATATTTGCTCGAATTACTTAGACTTGGAAGGCTTGAGGAGGCTGAGAAGTTATTCGAAGCTGAAGAGTTTGTATCTCCCCTTGAAGTTCCGGAAAATTCTGTTATGAACCTCGATGTAATCAAAACCGATAAGGACATTGAGATCCGGGAGAGTAGGGTTTTGGGTAACATCAAAGCCAAAAATGCGAGGGTTGAGCGGGGTGAGCTTTACGGAAGTCTGAAGGGTGAAATCTTAATAATAGATTCAAGCAGAGTTCATGGAGCTATAGAGGGTAGGGAGGTTTATTTGGTGAACGGTAGTGTTGTGCTGGGACATATAAAAGCTGAAAAGGTATTCATGGAGGAAAGATGTGTTGTTGAAGGTTCGATAATTGGGAGAAGTGGTGTCTGGATCAAGCCGAGTGTTGAGTTACCAAAACTTGAAGAGGTTATCGAAGAAAAGGTTGAAGAGGCGGAGGAGATCCTGGAGTAGGGCTATTCTTTCTATCAGATGATCAGTTACGATTTGCAAAAAATCAAAATCATATTGTAAAGAAATCCCTAACCTTATCAAAGGTATCTCCTAAAACCCTTTTTAGATCTTCCAAACTATTGTAAGGTCTGTTTGCAACTATCTTTCCGGCAGTAGTTTTTCCTATTCCTGGAATAGCCTCAAGCTGGTATAGCTTGGCAGTATTCGGATTCAATATTGGAACTGCGGTTATCGATCTCATCCCGTAGTCGACAACCCTCGCATCCAAAAACGTGTTCCTCTCAAATTCTCCTATTATTCCCACTAGCAGGGGATACGTTGCCAACTGTCTTGCGAAGGTTATCTTTCCCTCCCTAACTTCACACCTCAAATCTGTCAACTTTCTCCCAACGGGTACTATCCTCTTGAGCATCTGGTTATCTATCTCTCTCCTAACTCTCTCCTTAAACACTTTAAAGTATCTCTTATGCCTAACAACGTTTTTGTATCCGATCTTTTCCATCGGTGTGCCACTAAAAACCTTAACCTGCCGTATGTTTATTCTTCGAACAAGTAAATCTTTTTCGAGTAGGGTTTCCAGGAATTCGTAGTTCTTTTCAAAAGTCTCCTTAGTCTCTCCGATTAGCCCGATTACAAAGTTTATTCCTGGCAGAAAGTATGGAAGACCGTTGTAGCCTACGTATCTTCCATAACGATTCATCAACTCTATCGCAAATAAAACGTCATCTGGTGTAGCGCAGAGCGTATTTTTCTCCACAACTTTCTCATCCGCACTCTCCAAGCCCATGGCAGCTATATTTCCGGGAGTTTGGTACATAACTATGGTTTTGATGATCTCCTTCGATTCCTCTGGATGCTCAGCGATGGTTTTGGGATTCACATTATCCAGATGAAGTGTTCTTATGCGTGGGCATCTCCTCCAAATCTCCCTGTGAAAATTTTTCATAAATTCTGGATTCGGTTTTGGAACCTCATAGCTGTAATCGGCCATGTACGTGAAAAAGTCGGTTTGATTTCCCAGTCGGAAGTATCTGATTCCCTGATTGTATAGAGCTTGAATTTCATCTAAAACTGCTTTTGGATCTCTCATCGATGGAATTCCATGAATTCTTTCGATGCAAAACGAGCATTTTCGCCAGTAGCATCCTCTATAGGTTTCGATCTCGCATATGATGTATGGGTAGTCGGGATGCTGCTTAACCACTTCGGCTCCCAAGATGGCAAATCTGTTTATGAAGTTCCTTCCTTTAACTTCAAGTCTGCTCAATCGATCTTCTCGCTTTAAAAATTTGCACAGGAATTCGAATAGTTTTCTTTCGAATGGGTACTCCACTATCTCGTAGTCAAGCAGTTTTTTCTCTCTGTCGGTTAGCTCAAGTGTAATAGGACCCACCAAAACCTTCTTAGGGTTTTTTAAGATCATTCTGAGCTCCTTGAGAGATAGTGGAACCCCTCCCAGATACTTCCCTGGAACGGCAATTCCCGCTATGACTATTACCAAATCAAATTCCTCAAGTTTCTGCTGAATTTTTGGATCTTGTCTGAATTTATCGATCGTTACGTATCTGGCCTGAAATCCTAGGTCTTTGAGCATTCCGTAGATGTACCGGGGGTAAGGAGCGATGTAGGGAGGTACACCTAAGCATGAGGGTTCATCGACGTAGCCGTCGAGGATGGCTATCTTCATCTCATCAGGTTTACATCGTGTCTTTATAGAACTGTTGCCTGTGGGATGTTATCTGAATGATCCG
>CAZBFC010000128.1:0-6481 GCA_964491095.1 uncultured archaeon
AAATCTATCTCAGTTCTCTTGCCCCTCTCGATATCCTGAAGCATCGAAGATCTATTGTCTTTAGTTTTTATCGCAACCTCCCTAACGGTTGAGGCCAGATCCTCAACATCGAAGCCCAAAGCTTTCATAACCACCTCTCCTTCCTTAGCGATCCTCTTAGCGATCTTCCAAAGCTCTGGAATTTCAACAACCTTTCCGTTTCTAACTCTGCATACTGCTGTGATGGGGTTAATTGCGGAGTTTATCACAGCCTTAAGCCATATTCTCTTCCTTATGTCCGTCACAGCTTCGGCATTTATATTGGAACTCCTCAAGACTTCAACGACGGTCAAAACGTCTTCGGTGATCTCTCCGCTTAGATTTCCCACGAACGTCACACCCTCACCAGCGTATTCGATGTGTCCATACTCAACAAGATTCGATGCGTAAGTAGTTACACCTCCTACGACAGACTTCAGATACCGCATCAGTATCTCCTCATTTCCGATCCCGTTTTGAAGGCTGCAAACGATTCCACATCTAACCTTTGCAAGTTGCCTTGCGGCGGTTTCGGTATCGTAAGCTTTAACGGTTACAAACGTTACGTCCGCATCCTTAGGTTTGTCAGTAACATCTACCTTCACGAAGTCCTCGACCAAACCCGATACCTTCAAACCCTTCCTCAAAGCTTTAAGTTGGTTACCTCTAGCAACGAAAACTACATCATAACCAGCTTTTTGGATCAGATATCCAAAAAGACATCCCAAAGCTCCGGCACCCATTATCTGAATTCTCATCGATTTACAATATACTGATTAAAATAAAATTTTGTCGAATCAATATGCTTAAATATGCTTAATTGATCATAAGTCAGCAAAAATAAATTATAAGGGAAGGGTATGAGGGTAGTCGTTGTGGGAGGCGGAATAGCCGGAATGGAATTCGTAAGACATGCATGCAGGTTACCCATCGAAATAACTTTAATCGAGCCCAAGCCTTTCATGGTTTGTCAGGCTCTGCTTCCCGAGCTTCTGAGCGATAAGATTGATGTAGATGATATCTGCATTGATATTGGTGAGTTTTGCGATCTCGTTGGGGTTGAACTCGTTAAGGATAGAGCATTTGAAGTTAAAGATGGTTTGATCGTAACGGGGAAGGGTAAAGAGATCGATTACGATCAGCTGGTTATGGCCGTCGGAGCTGAGGCGAATTACTACGGAGTTAAGGGATCGGATAAAACGTACAACGTAAACACATTGGAATCGACACTTAAGACAAAGAAAGCTTTGGAGAATGCTGAAGAGGTTGCTGTGGTTGGATCGGGGACCACGGGAGTTGAAGTTGCTTTGGAATTGAGAGAAGTTGGGTACGACGTTAGGATCGTGGAGCTCGCCGACAGAATCTTGCCAACCTTTAGTCAAAAAGTTTCTGATTTAGTATATAAAATTATGAAAGATGACGGAATCGAGGTTTACACCTCCCATAGGGTTCTGGAAATCGACGACGGAATAGTTACGGATAAGGGAAAAATCGAATGTGACGTAGTGATATGGTGTGCCGGAATCAAGCCGCAAAGGTTTGTTGAAGATTTGAACGTTCCAAAGGTGAACGGATGGATAAAGGTGGATGAATTTTTAAAGGCCAAAGATCTGTTTGCGATAGGTGACTGTGCATTCGTTCGCATAGATGGCGAGATAGCAACAAAAACGGCTTTGGAGGCTAGAATGCAAGCCAAACATATGGCTTTAAACTTAAGTAGGCTAATTCGGAACGAAAGTCCTGTCAGCTATAAGATCAGATCGAGCTTAAGCAGGCCCACTGCAATAATAACGCTCGCAAGGAATAGAGCCATACTGATATATCGTGGGTATGTGCTATCAAAACCTATGAATATCATATATAAATTGAAAAAGATGGCTGTTGGGAAGTTTCTGAACAGTTACAACGGGAAGCCTTCGAAGTAGTCGGTATCAAATGCTTCTATCTTGCCTGAATCTACAAGCTTCGTTAGGACGGGATCGATCGGAATCTCGGTGTAGAACGGTATCCTGTACTTGGATGCTATCTCACTTCCCCTACCCTTTCCAAATATGTACTCCCTATGCCCACACTGAGGACATTCGTAGTAGCACATGTTCTCAATTAGACCGACAATAGCTGTTTCAAGCTCCTGAGCCATTATCAGTGATTTCTCAACTATCACGGTCGTCAACTCCTGTGGCGTTGCTACGAGCACGACACCGTTCGGTCTTATCTCCTGCAAGATCGTTATCGGCACATCTCCCGTTCCTGGTGGGAGATCGAATATCAAATAATCGAGCTCGCCCCAGTTAGTCTTTGCCAGCATATCTCTTATAACTCCGCTGACAAGTGGACCTCTCCAAACGACAGGGGCACTTTCGGATGGCAGGAAGAACTGTATGGACATTATCGCGATTCCCCATCTGTCCGTATGGACGGGTTCGATTTCTTCACCCGTTAAAACTGGTCTTTTCTTCGTAACACCGAATATTCTCGGAATGCTCGAACCCCAGAAATCGCAGTCCATTATTCCGGTTCTATAACCGTTTCTTCCATAATGGATCGCCAAAAGAGCTGCAACAGTACTTTTTCCAACTCCTCCCTTACCGCTCATCACTGCAATCTTAGTTTTCACTTTTTTCAGCCTCTTTGCAACCATGTCCAAACCTTCCATGAACTTCTTCTTTATCTCCTCATGATCGAACCTCATTCTCTCCTTTACCTTCTCGTACTCGTTTGTCATATCATCACCTCCAATTTCCTCCAAACTTCAACAATCTCATCCTTAACCGGTATTTGTAGATTTGCAATCATCATCGGTATATCCTCGTAAAACGGAATTCTGCCGATAACATCGATGCCTTCGTGTTTGCAGAACTCCTCTATCCTCTTGCTCATCTCTATATTGAGATCGTACTTGTTTATGACCACAAAAGACTCTATCTTGAAGTGTCTCGTAAGCTGTAGAATCCTTTCCATATCGCTTATGCCCGAAAGTGTTGGTTCTGCAACGATAACAGCAACGTTTACGTTCGATAGAGAAGCTATAACAGGACAGCCTATGCCAGGAGCTCCATCTATGAGAATCAGATCAACTCCGTTCTCCTCTGCTATCTTCTTTGCTATCTTCTTGACCTCGCTGACCAGAAGACCGCTGTTTTCTTCTCCAGGCTCAAGCAATGCATGGACAAAGTCTCCGTAAGCCGTTTTTGAGATAAAGATCTTTCCTCTCTCCTCACTCACCATCTCAATGGCTTCGCTTGGGCATGCCCTATAACAGAATCCACATCCCTCACACCTCGATACGTCAACTTTGAACGTATCATCCTCAACGTATATGGCATCGAACCTGCACAGATCCTTGCATAACCCGCATCTCTCGCATTTCTCTTCAATTATCTTGGCTTTTTTCAAACCTCTGAAAGGTATGACCTCCTTTATCTCAGGCTTTAGAAGTATGTGAAGGTTTGGAGCATCGACGTCACAATCTGCGATGACACACTCAGCAAGAGTTGCGAAGACGGAAGTTACGGTCGTCTTTCCAGTTCCACCCTTTCCGCTTATGACAACCACCTGCTTCATATCGAAACAGCCTCCTCATATATCTGCTTAAAGAGATCCGCATAATCGTGCAGGAGTTCACCTCTTGAGTAACTCTTGGCAATCTCCTTGCTGAACGGTATCTTTCCTAATATCGGTGCGGATATCTTTTCTTCTATTTTGAACGGTAATCCGTACTTGTTTATCACGATTCCATACTTTATTCCAAGCTTATCCAAAACGTCCATCGCTAGCTTTAGGTCATGATAACTGAACGGTGTGGGCTCGCATACGAGGATGCAGAAGTCTGCATCTCTCACGCTTTCAACCATGGGGCAGGATGTCCCCGGAGGGCAGTCTATGATGGCATCTCTTCTTATCCTCCTCTTTATCTCCCTTATCACCGGTATTGGCCTGGCCTCTCCGACGTTGAGTATGCCATACGTGAGCTTTATGTCGGAATAAACTTCGACGATCTTTCCGACCGGTCTATCCACCTCCTCTATGGCTTCTCTTGGACAGAAGTAGCTGCAGGCTCCACAGCTATGGCAGAGTTCTGGGAAAGTGTAGATCTTATCTTTAAGCACTATTATCGCGTTGTATTCGCAAACATCTCTGCACGTTCCGCAGTAGTCGCATTTGGATTCATCTACCTTTGGAACCTTCCTGCAAACGATCTCCTCTTTCCTTTCACCCTTAATGAATATGTGATCGTTTGGTTCTTCGACATCCAGATCGAAGAGATCTATACCGTTGAAGTACGCCAGATTTACTGCCAGTGTAGTTTTACCTGTCCCCCCCTTGCCAGAAGCGACGGCTATCCTCATATCGACCTCCTATGCCTACCCAACTTCGGTTCACTCGGGATCAAAATCGGCTCAAGCTCACCCTTCAGAAACTTCTCTATGGCCTCACTGACCTTCAGCCCACCGGCCCTGTAAACCTTTATCCCAGCCGAGTTTAGAACAGACAGAGCATTTGGCCCAACGTTTCCGGTTAAAACTACTTCCACACCTTTGTTTGCCAGGAACTGCGACACGGCTATTCCCGCTCCTCCTCCCCTAACGGCGTAATCGTTCCTAACAACTTCAACCGATTTTATATCACCGTTCTCAACATCAACGATCGTAAAGCTCACAGCTCTCCCGAAGACCTCCGAAACCTTGTCGTCAAGACCTCCGCTTGTCGTAGAAACCGCAATCTTCATAGAATCGATTTCGCTGGAGCGATATTTAAATTTTAGGCAAGCCTAAAGTTTGCATAAGTTTAAAATTCTGAGACATCGAAGATGCTAGGCCATGTTAAGAGCAATCCAAATAATCGCCAAGAATGAAATTGGAGTGCTTAGAGATGTCACCACGATAGTTGCAAAGTATAAGGGAAACATAACGTATGCTCAGACCTTTATTATAAAACATGGAGAATACGCCGGAAACGCCTTGATCTATTTGGAGATAGAGGGAGGAGACTTCGAAGCTATGCTCAAGGAGATCAAGGAACTTAAGACCGTCATCGAGGCTGAAGAGGAGAAACCGTTCGAACAGGTCTTCGGCAAGAGGGTGCTCATATTCGGAGGAGGTGCGTTGGTTTCCCAGGTTGCGCTAGGAGCGATAAGCGAGGCGGACAGACATAACTTGAGAGGTGAGAGGATCAGCGTAGATACTATGCCCATCGTCGGTGAGGAAGAACTGGCCGAGGCTGTTAGGGCTGTTGCAAGACTGCATAGGGCCGAGATCTTGGTTCTGGCTGGTGGTTTAATGGGTGGAAAGATTGCAGAAGAGGTTAAGAGGTTGAGAAAGAGGGGAATACCAGTTATATCCCTCAACATGTTTGGCTCGGTTCCAAAGGTTTCTGATCTCGTTGTAAGCGATCCGGTTATGGCCGGAACCCTCGCTGTGATGCATGTAAGTGAGAAGGCCAAGTTCGATATGGATAGGGTCAAGGGTAGAAGGATTTAATTTTTAAAATTTATATTTTAAAACAAATAAAAATAATGTAGATGGTAAACTGAACATTATCGAAAGATTGATTTATCCTAGCCTTGATCTCGGTTTGTGCCAGATGCAAGATCCTTTGCTGAAGTCATTAAGCCGAAACAAACGATGCTGCTGATGGTAACATGCATAGTTTCGTATCTGGTAGCCTCTGGCAAGAACATCGATTTAGTACACTTCATAGTTACATGTATAGCGACCACATTGGCGATAGCCGGAACAACGGCACTGAACATGTGGCTCGACAGCGACATCGATGCCCTGATGAACAGAACCAAGACACGTCCGGTTCCCTCCGGAAGGTTAAGTCCAAGGGGATGTGCCATCTACGGCTCAACACTATTTGCAATGGGCTTTGCCTTGGGGTTTACAGTAAACATCTACCTTGCGGTTGTGCTGTTCCTAGGACTGTTCTTTGACATAATAATCTACACCATCCTCTTAAAGAGAAGGAGTCCGTATTCGATAATCCTAGGTGGTTTCGCCGGAGCAATGCCTGCTTTGGCTGGATGGGTTGCGGTAAGGGGAGAGGATGTTTTAGGTGGTCTCATACTGGCTTCGATAGTTCTACTGTGGATTCCGGCCCACATCTGGTACATAACGATGCATTACGAGGATGATTACAGAAATGCAAGGATTCCGATGTATCCGCTTGTGGTTGGGATGGAAAAGGCATCCTGGGCGATAGTTCTAAGTACGATTCTGATGATGTTCCTCATCCCATCACTTTACATCGTCGCAGATCTGAATCCTGTCTATCTGGTAATCTCGATGATTATAACCGGTTATTTCCTCTGCAGAGCTATAAGATTCGCAAGATCTCCGAGTAGAGAGAAAGCAAGGATGATGTACAAGCTCGCAAGTATGATGTTGGGAATTGTATACATATCACTTCTCATCGGATCTCTTCTCAGCTAATATCTTATCTATTTCCTCCATCGGAAGAT
>CAZBFC010000129.1:0-1976 GCA_964491095.1 uncultured archaeon
GACACGAGAACCGGTGACATTTGTTACGTTTACGCCATTACCGCCGTGACAATCTAGGCAGCTTGGGATATAAGCTGCATGAGCTTCTCTCCCGGGAAAAGCACCACTAGCATTAGCCTTGGCAAAGTGTATCCCAGTCCCATTAAACCTATGACAAGCCTCACAGCTCAAATCCCAATGCGGCCCATGTAACGCCCTCGTTATCTCCATCTCTTCAGCTACACTCTTATGACAAACACTGCAATTAACATCATTCCCAGCCCCTGATATATCCTCAACATAATGACTACCCTTGAGGATCGATACGCTCTCCACACCAATTACAAGTATAAGTCCTATGGCTATCACCATGATTATGATGACAATTCTCATAATCTCAAATTATTGTTATTATCATCAAGTATAAAATCGTTACGAGATCGCTGTGCATCGCTTAGATGTTTGGAGAAAAATCTACTAGATTAGAGATTGAGTAGAAAAGTCCAGACCATATACCAGCTTGCAAATGTCATGAAGCTTATTCCAGCCCAATCCTTTCCCTCAAGCTCTATCCCAAGCTTTGGCATTACAAATTTGTTAACGTAGATCGAAAACACCAAAACTACGATGCCTAACGGATCTCTTAATCTAACCCCGTCGGTAATTAAGAATGAAAGTATTCCGGCTATACATCCAAATATAGCTGGTATAAACGTCTTTATCAAACCTTTTCCGTACTCATCCATTTTATCACCTCATCTGAACGAGGGTCTTTGAGATAGCAACATCGGTAACGGCAATGGCTTGAACGGTTTTCCTTCACACTCCTTTCTTATCCTTTCTGCTAACTCCTCTACAGACATTTTAACTTTCTTCTGTTCTTTAAGTGTAGATTCAGAACGGATTGTGACCGTTAAAAATCCACCTTTAACCTCCTCCTCACCGATAACTGCGATGTATGGTATCCATTCCCTTGATGCTTCTCTAACCTTCTTTGCAAGGGTCTCATCCCTATCGTCGACATCCACCCTAACGTTCATCGACTTAAGTTTCTCAGCTATCTCGATTGCTTTATCTAAATACTTTTCCGAAACTGGAATTATCCTAACCTGAGTTGGAGAAAGCCAAACCGGAAGCATAGGTAGAATACCTTTTTCAGCCTGCATATGAGCTTTTTCAAGCAATGCATACATGCATCTCTCTATGGCTCCACTAACTGAGCAGTGCAAAATTAGAGGCCGTTTCTTTTCACCATTTTCATCGACGTAGCTTATGTCGTACCTCTCTGCATTCTCAACATCGATCTGCACGGTCGATAGTGCTGAGGCCTTATCCAAGGCATCAATGAAGTTGAATTCGAACTTCAAAACAAAGTAGAAGAATCTCTGATCCCACATCTCAATAAGGATGGGTTTCCTAAGGATATCGACAAGAGAATGTATGAACTCCCTGTTTTCTTCGTAGAAATCTCTCGTAACTCTAATTGCGACCTCATAATCTTCTGGATTAAGGCCTATCTCTTTCAAAACCTCTACTGCAAGTTTATACTGGTTGAAGAATTCTTCTTTAGCCTGTTCCATATCCCTTACGATTGTATGCATGTCTGGCATGGTAAACGCTCTAAGCCTTCTTAATCCGACCAATTCTCCCCTTTGCTCCTTTCTAAACGAATACCTCGTAAGCTCATACATCCTTACCGGCAGATTTTTGTATGTAATAACGGAATCGTGAGCTATAAGGAACTGCCCGAAGCATGCGGCAAATCTTAGGAAGAATTCCCTCTTATCACCCTTAAGAATGTACTGCCTTGCGGGAAATCTCTCCAAATACCTTCTGAGTGTCGGATGTTCTCTGTCGAACATTATGGGGGTTTCCACTTCCATGGCTCCGTACTCTATGCACTTAAGCGTTACAAATTCCTCAAGTAGGCTCTTTATCAGTCTTCCTTTGGGGTAATATCTAAGATGGCCAGAGTCTGAAGCAGGTTCGTAATCTGC
>CAZBFC010000130.1:0-11128 GCA_964491095.1 uncultured archaeon
TAGTTTCCCACTTCTCTTTCAAGCTCTTCTCTGTTGTCTGCAAATTTAACTGCAACGGCGGAACTTTCCCAGATGAATTCTTCTGCTATTTTTCTACCCTTATTTATCTTCTGCCTCATCGTCGAAACGTATTCGTAGAATATTATGGCAGGGATCTTAACCTCATACCTGTTTGGTGTTTTCTTAACAAGCCAAGTATCGAGCTTTATAAAGATCTCCTCATCACACTTGTGTCTCTTTAAAAAGCTTACAAGCTCGGCATACACCGTAGGATAAGGGATGTAACAGCTGATGTTCAGTTTAAGTCTTGCCTTCGCTATCAGATCCAGTATTTCTTGAGCAGATTTGCATATAGATTCGTAACCCTCCTTAGCTCTCAGACCAGCATCTGTAATGGCTGTCGTGTCGAGAACAAAGCGTTGTCTCATCCAATTTAAGTTTTCTCAAAATTATTTAACGTTAGCGTTATTAAGATAGAGTGAAGTTTGAAGTCCATGGAGGTCATCACCTTACTCACCGATTTCGGTGATTTTTATCCAGGGGTTATGAAAGGTGTTATCCTCAAAATTTGTCCAGATGCCAAGATAATCGACATAACACATTCGGTTGAGCCTCAAAATATATACCAAGGCGCATTTTTGCTTTATCATTCTTACAGATTCTTTCCAAGTGCCGTTCACGTTGCGGTTGTCGATCCGGGTGTGGGTAGTGAAAGGCTCGCGCTTGCAATTGAATGCAAGAATTACATCTTCATTGGCCCAGATAATGGAATTCTGTATCCATCAGCAACCGATGATGGAATCAGAAGGGTTTGGGTGATCGATGAAGATAAAACCTCCAGAATTACGGGCGAGTTATCCACAACGTTTCATGGAAGGGATGTATTCGCTCCAGCTTCAGCCTACGCAGCTTTAGGCAAACTTGATGAAATCGCTGAGCCTTTTGAGGGAGAGATCGAGAAACTAGAACTCTTCGATTACAAAATCGAAAATGAAACGATCGAATGTCGAGTAATATTCATCGATAGGTTTGGAAACGCTATAACAAACGTTAAAGCTGAAGATCTAAGGAATGCAAAAGGTTTTTACATTGGTGAAACATACGTTCCAATGGTAAATACATACTCGGATGTCGAAATAGGTGAACCGTTGGCTTTGATTGGAAGTTTCGGAACTTTAGAGTTGAGTGTTAGAAACGGTAGCTTTGCGGATATGTTTGGTGTTAGATCCGGCAAGTTTAAAATGAGGGTGATAGTATGATGGATTTCTCCGAAAGAGCCTTAGCGAGGATGATCGAGGCTGTGAACAAGCACCTTCCGCAGAAAAGTAGAACATTAGCCGAGATGCTTAAGGAGGAATTTCCAACGATAAAGGCAAGAGATGGCAATGAGTACTTAATTGAAAAGAAGGAACTTGAGTTTATAGCTCAGTATGTGGACGAACTGGACTGGGATAAGTTCAAGATTCCGATAATACTTGAGATGTGTGACGTTGGTGGAGAAGTTTTGGTTTACATCAGGGATAAGCTACATGCCCAATTCATAAGCAAGGCCTTTGGCTATGACAGGTTCGTTGACGATGTTCTAGTTCTGTACATGTACGAGATTCAACCGATAAGAAGAAAGCTCAGAACAGCCAGTCAGGTTCTTTTCAAGGTTATGTATTAGTAGAAAGCGTTAAATAGGTTGTGTAAATTTAAAAGGCCATGGAGACCAAGATAGAAAACCTTTACTGCACGAGATGTGGTTCGGAATTTGATATAATCGTCAAAAGGGTAACGGGATACTCTGGCCCAATGCACATCCCAAATCTATACTGCCCATTCTGCGGAAGTAGAAGACTTATAAAAAAGCATGGATTATTTTTTAAAAAATAATATTTGATACGTAAATATAAGGAATGCAACCGGTCTAAGGTTGATTATTATGATGATGCTGTTTATAAATTTTTGGGCTAAAGTTTATATTCTTCCAAGATTAAAATTATAACATGGCAAAGTATTACGAACTTGGAGAACTTGAAAGCAGAGCTCCTAAGCTGTTCGGAATCCCAACAGGTACAAAGTTGGATGAAATGTTTTATAAGATTGAGGTAGAGGAGGGTAGATACGTTAAGAAACCACTCGGTGGAATTCCATATCTAGCTGTACTCAATCTAACTGGTGTTCCTGACACTGGAAAGAGTGTTTTGGCTGAGCAGTTTGCCGTTACTCAGGCTAACGCAGGATATAAGGTTTTGTTTGTTACAGTCGAAAGTCCTGCTAACTTCCTATATACGGCTTTAAAGCATAAGGCTGAAGCTTTGGGAGCCGATTTTGAAAAGGTTGAGAAGAACATAGTTGTAATAGATGCCTCAGAAAACGATGAACTTAGAGAGAACCCAAAAGCGCTTATAGATACGATGGCCTACGCGATAAAGGAGAAGAAGGTAACAAACACGATAATCGACAGCATAACCGGTCTATATGAACATAAAGAGGTTATGGCTAGGCAGATCGTCAGGCAGTTCTTCAACTTCCTGAAGAAGTTTAGGCAAACAGCCATCTTAGTTTCGCAGAAGAGATCTGCCCAAGCGAGTGAGAGCGCTGAGGCTGCTGGAGGTTTAGCTGTCGCACACATAGTTGACGGAACGATAGTTCTTGATAAGAAGCTGATCGAGACGAGGTGGGATGTGAATCTGTATGGCTTACCAATTGGTAGTGTGATCAGAATGATTAGGATTGATGGTTGCAGGCTCTGCGGACACGATTCAAGAACATGGGTGTTTGAGATCACCGAGCTTGGAACTATCAACATAATCTGTCCGCTCAGCGAATTTATTAAGAGGAGAGGTAGGATTGAGGAGGAGTAAGGAGGTGATGTGAATGGAGGTTATTGCAAGACCTAAGGGTGGAAATATAGATAAGATGGCTGAGAAAGTTTTCTTTGAGAGTATAAAGATGTTGGGCGGGCTTAAGAAGTTGATAGAATACAGAAACCTCACTTGGTTGCCATCTCTGGCTGAAGCTGCTTACGTTGTCGTGATGAAGAACGAAGCGTTCAAAACATACAAGGAGATCGCGAAGGAGTTGGGAATTACCGAGCAGACTGCAAAGAACATAGCTACTGCAGATGAGGAGGAGGTAAAGAGGTACATCGAAGGAGAGCTTGAGGAAAGACCTAAGGAGCACATAGCCGGCGGAATAGCAAAGCTCGCATACAAGAAGCTTAAGGAAGAGGGTAGGCTCGATGAAGATGAGGTAGAGATAAAACACGACGAGCTTGAAGTTCTTGGAGTGGACTGGGCTGTTCACGTGCTTGCAAGAATTAAGGGCTTGGACTTCCCGGTGGAGAAGGATCAGCTGATGGAGAGGTTGAAGGGGATGGTAATCAAGGGCAAGAAGGCCGAAGAAATATTGGAAAAGTTGGAGTATCCAATTAAGAGTCCAGCGGAGCTACTGCACAAGATCAAGGTTCATTTGGGTGAATAATTTTTTTATTGACCATTTTTTGGTGGCCAATTCTGCTCCAACCATCCTTTAATCCTTCCTGAGTCGATTGGGCCGACAAGAACCTTCCAACCTGTTTCGTCCTCTATTGCACCCTTAAGCCTTGCAGCCAAGCCGGGGATTATGAGATATCTATGCCTAACTTTCTCCTCAATTTTGGTCTGCTTTATCAACTCTTTGACGCCGCTCGCAGTGAATTGTCCTCCAGCAACAGATGCCTCTACACATATTCCACCGGTATCGAGCACAAGCAACCAGCAGTCAATTTTAGCACTTGTGAGATCACTCTCAACAGTGTAATACGTCAGAGCGAAGTTCGTGGTTATCATGACGGGTGAATTCTCATCCGGATTTCCGATCTTCCTCAAACCGGGTTCAACCTGCACAGGCACTCTCGGATCCGTGTATATGTTCTGCCTCAACACTACGAGGGGCATTATAGCCCAAGGCTCAAGGCTCTTGAATATCATTATGTCAGCATACTTGACTATGAACATCGCACCGATCACACATTCCCAGTACGCTTTTGCAACATCATCGCCCTTGATAACCCAAGCTGAGATTGGTGTTACCATTATGGGATAAGCGATATCCTTATCCCCGTTTATAGCCGTTCTCCTTAGCTGAACGACCCTTTCAAACGTTCCCTTTAGGCCTTCACCCAAAGGCTCTGTAACTGGATCCAAAACTATATCCTTAACTCCAACCTTCCTAAATGTCACAGCTAAACTCTTCAGTGTATTCAAATCCTTCGATCTCAACGTTACCGGAACTTTAAACTCCAAAGCCAACTTCAAAAACTCTCTCCAATTGTCTTCCGTAGCAGCGTATATAAGCGGTCTCTTGTCCGCGACGACCTCCAACGCAGACCTCATGCAGTTGGCATCGAGCGAAACGAGAATCATAGGTCTTCCGTAGCCAGCCACCCTCTTAACCACATCCCTAAACCTCTTCGCATCACCAGAAACACATCGAACGGCCATTCCCTCAACTGTCAAGAACTTTCCGACGTAGAACTTCTTGTATTCAACAACCTTACTACATCGTTCATCTATCTCCTTATCATCAAGTGTATCTGGAATATCGTAGAAGAAAGCCGTAGGATTGAAGAACGTAAGCTCATGTCTATGTAGAACATCCTCACCACCGATCTTAACGGCATAATCTCCGGTTCCTATTACAACTTCTGCAATCTCTGGAGCTATAAGCTCCTCGATTTGCTGAAGCTTCTTTCTGGCGTTTTCGTCCTTCTTCGCCGCTTCAACCAACGGTTTGCACTGAGTGGGTTTTGCAGATCTGTCCAAGAGATGGGCAGCAAAGCTCATGCAGGTGTCAAATCCACATTCCCCGCAATTCGTTTGGGGTAGAAGCCTGTAGATCTCAAGCGGGCTCTTAGCCTTCATGCTACCACCAGCCAATCCTTATCAACGCTCTCCTTGGACTTTCCACCAAGCATACCAATAACATCCTTAAGAACTGCAACGCTCGCGGGATGGAGCATCATAAATATGTCCACACCAGCCAACTCCAACGTTAAGCCAGTTACAATCTCCCAAAGGGGTCCCCTAAGCTCTCTCGCACCCCAGCTCGTGTCTCCAGAAATCGGGGATTCTTTCATCCAAGCCTCCCTCGCACCCCAAGCGTTTGTTGTTCCACTGGAAATGGGAAACGCCAAATCAGTATCACCCTTTAAGGCTGCGAGTCTTATTCTTTCCATGTTCGAAAATGCGTAATCCAAACCGTATCCAAGCGGAGCTGTTGTGGGATCCATTATAAGACTGTCTGGCGGTAATCCAGCCTTCTTGAGTAGATACCTGTTCAGGGTCTTTTGGGCGTTTATATCGAGCTGGGTCCAAGCCAAAACTACCTGATTGTGCTTCTTTGCAGCATTTGCTATTCTCTCCCAATCTGAGTCGAGTGTTGCACTTGCAAGCAAAACCCTCTCACCTTCAGCAACTTCAGCAACCTTCTCAAGCAAAGGTGGATCTTTCTCCTTGTTTCCGCTACCTCCAACGACTATAGGACACTTAACGGCCTGCAACACATCTTCGACAGTTTTAACAGCCTCATGAATTGGAGTGTCGTCAAGCGTTGGATCGGTGCTTATGAGATGGATCGTAACCATGTCAGCTCCGAAATCCTTAACAGCCTTTTTGGCCCACTCAGCCGGGTTATCCATCACATCCTCGTAATGCTCCCTAACAGCCTTGGGAAACGGAACAGGTCTATCAAAAACGTCTATCGTTATTACCGGCAAATGAGGCTGTTCGGCATCGAAAAGGTAGAACGGAAGACTTCTCTCCCCTCCCACGGTAATCGTATACTTTCTTGTCCCTCCCTCTTTGGGTGTTGCTCCGAGTGTCACCTCCTGGATCTTTCCAGGAAATTTAGCCTTATAAGGCTTAAACTCGGCTTTGATAAGCTCTTGCGGTAATTCCTCTTTTTTTTCCAATTTTTTTTCGATCTCCTCCAGTTTTAGTTCACCACCAAACAGTTGCTCGACAGGAAATCCTAAAATCTTCGAAGCTCTTGCCAAATGATAGGCTGCCATCCCCAACTCCTTAGCTAAGGCTTGAATGAGTGGAAGGATCGTCGCTCCACCCTCAATTTCAATCTCTATATCACCCTCGATCGTAACTCCTTCAAGCTCCTCAACGTTGTACTTCTTCAACATCTTGAAGAAGTCGTCTATCTTCATGAGCCCCACCCCGTCAAGACATCAGCTATAAACCTAACTTTCCTAGCAAATTCGCTACCGTCGGGCAAATTAACGATCGGCTCACCTCTCAGATCAAGCTCGATAATTTTTTCATCGTAGGGTAGTAACTCAAGCAGAGTAAACCCTTCCTTTCTTGCAAAATCCTTTATAACCCTCTTGGCTTCTTCGCTAGAGATCTTATTTCCAACAAGGAAAATCTCCTTAAAGTTGAGGTTCAACTCTCTAACCAGTTCCTTGATCTTCTTCGCAGTCTTCAAACCCTTCTTTGAAGTGTCGGTAACAATTATAATGTAATCCGCACTATCTATCGTCTTTCTGCTGAAATGCTCAAGTCCTGCCTCGCAATCAACAATAACATAATCGTAATGCCTCATAAATTTCTTCAAAATCCCCCTAAGCAGGTTATTCACAAAGCAGTAACAACCTTCCCCCTCAGGACGACCCATGACCAAGAGATCGTACCTATCGAACTCGTGGATGACTTCAAATATCTTTCCTTCAAGCCATGATTCCTTATCTACAGTTCCCAAGGTATCTCTCGTAACCTGAAAAAGCTCTCTAACTTCACCAAGCGTCTTTTCTACTTCAACTCCCAAAGCATCTGGCAAATTCGAATCCGGATCGGCATCAACAGCTAAGATGTTGGAAGTTTTCTCAGAAATATACTTGACTAACAACGCCGCAACAGCAGTTTTCCCAGTACCACCCTTCCCCGTCACGGCTATCACAACCACAGAAGATCTACTCCTGCTTGAACTTAACCTTCTCTATGTATATTTTTGCCCCTTTTAAAATAATTTTAAACTTTCCCGTACTTTCCTTCTCCTCCTTCATATCCGTTGCTCAACGCTTCTTCTCTTCAACCTTTCGAACGACGATCTTGTCGATGTAAATCCTTGCATTCTTTATTATGAGCCTTATCGAAGGCATCGCAGAGATTTGAGGAATTTCAGGTAACTGAATTGCTGGGGCAGCTTCAGTCGGAACTTCTTTAACCTCCTCGACCTTCTCCTCCTTTACCTCCTCAGCCCAGCCTTCGGTGATCTTCTTGCCATCGGCGGGCCTAACTACACCCTTAACAACGGGATGATCCACACGCTTCAGAAACTCCTTGAGCTCCTCGATCGTCTTGGCATCCTCTTCCGTTGCAATCTTGTCTCTCATCTCCTCCGGAATGTACTTCAGAACCTTCTCCTTCAACTCCTTTGGCATCCATACGACCCTATACCATCCGCCATCCGCCTGCAAGAACTTCTTACTCCTAAAGTAAGCCATTCCAATACCGAGAAATCCAACCACCTGCTTACCTCCACCGGTCTGCCCGGCCATTGTTGAGAATGGTAAACCGTTCGGTGCTGGGTGCGGATATCCCCTATGAACGAATCCTATTCCGTCAACTTCCGGCATGTAAAACCCTATAACCTCAAAACAGCCACATGAGGTGTGAGGACAATCGAAGAAGCTGTGAAGCTTCACTCTTTCAACAGTTCCTCCACTCTCCTGCTTTGCGAATTCGTTAACTCCGCTGTACTCTCCAGCTATTGGATCGATGCATTCACCTTTCGGAACTGGCCTATTCGGCCCCTCTGGATCGATCTTTGCCGCAGCCCTCGCATCAAACCAAGTTATAGCTCCGCAGAGTGAAGGTCTGTCTGGGCTTATTATGCAGACGTTCGTTGGAGCAAAGCTCTGGCAGAGGGTGCATGAGTAGAACTCATCCACATCCTCATCGTGCAGCTGCTCAACCCTCGCATCCCTCTCCTCATAGATGGGTCTTGCGTACTCGTTGAGCAACTTCTCCACGAGCTCCCTATCTGTGATGTATACGGCCTCGATCTTCTCAATAAACGGCATCTCGTTCTTGTATAGCATCATGGTAGCTTTCGCAATCTGCAACAAGCTCTTAAGACCTTTCTTGACTACATTTTTCCCAATTCTACACCATATCGTATCCCTTGAGTTTATGTGCATGTATCCCTCGATGTAGTTCTGAAACTCGTGGTTTCTTCTCTCAACAACCGGCTCGATATCCTGATCGATCTTCTCTCCGGCTATGTAGTATATCATCGCAAATGGATATCTACCGCCTTCCTCCATCTCATCCAGATCGATGCCGATCAGAGTAGCCTTCATGTCTTCAACCTGATCTGGAGGAAGTGAAACTACAAGTTCAAAACCGACGGCCTTTGGCCCGGCAAGCTCAACGAACATATCACCCTTCCTGATCCTCTCACCCTCAAACATCGGAGATATCTCGAACGGAAAATCCTCCTCTCCAACGCTAACCTTCACCTTAGCTCCTTCTGGAATCTCGATCTTCTTTCTTTCAACCATAGCTCACACCTCTAGGATCATCTTTAAAGCCTCATAATACAGCTCCTCATTCAAATTCGGAAAGCTAAACCTTGCATGGGGCTGATAGTATTCGCATATAGAGATCGTATTGATGTTTGAGAAATGTTTCAGAGCTGAGAGCATCCTTGAAAGGTAGTACGGAGCCGTGAAGCCGATAAAAACAACCAAGTCGTAATTGCCCTTCCCATCAAACCCCTTCCAGCTCGAATCCAACAGATACTGTGTTATCAGATGTAGTGTGAATACCGAAGCTTGAGGCTTTACACCTCTCTCTATAAGCGGTTTACTTGAGCCTCCGGTAGCTATTATCCCTATTCCAGTTTTCTCATGTAATTTAACAACAAAGTCGACGAGTCTCTCGTCTTCAAGCAACTTACCACCGGTAACCAATGCGGGATGCTTCGCCTTTTTGATCATCGTCGCGACTACCTTAGGTTTGATTATCGTTGCACTCCTGCTCACTTGGAGATCCGCCGGATTGAATATCCTTGCAACCTTCTCAAATGCCTTGTCGATATTCATAATCAATCACTCCTAACGATCTTCTCTCCAGTGTACTTCTCATATACTTCTTCAACAAGCGTTGGATTGAATCCGGCATCGTACTGTCTTATCGGGCCCTCTATTATCTTCTTGTTCTTCCAGTCGATCTTCCATCCATGCTCGTCCTCTAAGATCTTCAACAACTGATCTCTCATCTTAACAGGCAGATCTGCTTCACTTCTAACGTAGAGATGCCAATCGTCTGGCAAACAGCCCAGATACTTAAGGCTCAGTTCGATGTAATGCGTTAGCTTGATCTGTCTACCCAAGTAGGTGTCTGCTGGTCTTATGCACAATCTCGCAAGCTGGACAATCGCCTCCTCCTTCGTTTCGGCGCAAACGAGCAAGGCATCTGGGCAAGGCTCAACGTAAACCTTCTTTCTTGTCTTTATGTCGTAGACCCACCACTTCTCCCTCTTCCAATACTTGCCTATGTACGCCCTTCTGTACTTCGCAGAATGTGGACCAACTACAGCCGGAATTCCCAACCTGTTGAAGCCAGTTGCAATGCTCGCCGCTTTCTGGCTGTAAGCCCCCCAAGCCAAGCCAACTGCTCCGACTCTATTCAGAATGTAGTCCGCTATTTCAGCGTAGTTGGCTCTGAGTGGTCTTTGGGCAAATATTGCAGCGATCTTAATTGCAGCTCCACTTATGTGTGAGTTTGCAACGCAACTACCAACATTAACCAAGCAACCGGCATCGAATGCACCAGGATACTTCTCGTACAGACTCTTGCCGTCCTTATCCTTGTACATTCCCAGATCCATCGCATGGCAACCGGATGTTACGACGATGTACCTCCTCTTGAGGAATTCTTCGATAATCTGCCCAAGCTCCTCCCTAGCCCTGGGATAATTCGGACATCCTATCGCAGCTATAACTCCAGGAATCGTTCCCATGACTATCGGCTGTCCAACCTTCCTAATTTCGACATCTTGAATTGGCCCTCTTCCAGCTCTGCTCTTTCCAGTCTTCGATCTAAGCTGATCCAAGCTCGATTTCATTATCACATCCACGATCCTTATACCCTTGGGACATACCTGCTCGCACCTCCCGCAAGCTATGCAGACTGGTTCGATCTCCCTGAATTTGCTGAAGTCTCCGTTCTTCTTCGCATGTTGCATCGCAACATCGATGCGGAGATTGTGTGGGCATGAGAAAACACATCTTGCGCAGCCGGTGCACTTCTGAACCTCAGCCTTTAACTCTTCTTCACTCATAAACGGTTCCTTCTTACCCCTCCTCTTCCTTATCTCAATTGCAGTTCTTACGGCAACTTCTCCAATCTTGTCTGGATCTCTGATCAGAACACCCTTAGCCCTTCCACTGACCAGATCCTCGACGATCACATCGGGATTGTCGTGTGTTCTGTCCGGCAAACCTCTTGCAGCAGCCTCTGAGGTTGCTATAACCGGAATACCCATCTTCGCACATTCTCTAAGCGTATCAGCCCTGATGCACTGTTCATCCGTAACCACGACATCCGGAATTCCAGAACGAATCGCCCTAAGCTCGAAACTTAACGTTCCCACGATTTTAGCCTTCGGATCGTATCTAGTCGTATCTATCGCCGTACAGCACAAGCCTGCAACTTCCACCTCATCCTCAAGCCCGTGCTCCTCCAGATAATCGACGATGTTCCTCGCCGGCAGAACGTTGTGACCTATGATCAGGATAACTGGCTTATTCAAGTCCAAAACACCAAAGCCCGTGTCTACAAGGGGAGCATCGGGATCTCCCTTGGGATAGTTGAATGCTACGATCTGAGCTATATCTGCAACCTCCATCGCAACGTGATCGAGCATTCCAACGTGCAGAGCTTTGGATTCGTAATCCAAGTAGCTTTCCTCTTGTCCGGTGTGGGTGGTATGCAAGACTCTAACCAACTCCTGCTCTACGTAGTCCAAAACCATCTCAAGATCTCCGATCGTTTTCGGTCTGATACCAAATACAAGCCTTATGTTTGGAGCTTCTATATCCACGTTGCTACCAAGATCTATTGGATGATCAGGGCCGAACTTTTCG